>NZ_JBRRDY010000010.1:0-129067 GCF_056759935.1 Stenotrophomonas sp. STEN035 | reverse complement strand
GGCACGCGGCCTGCCACTAACCCCGTAAATGGGCGACCAAGCCGGGTTGGGCGGTTTTGGAAAACCCGGGCCTTTGTAGGAGCGGCGTAAGCCGCGAAGCCGGCAGCAATGACGGGCCAGACAAGCCCGCAATCAGATGATCGACCTGCTTCGCGGCTTACGCCGCTCCTACAAATCCGACCTGCATCACCGGGATCGCCACTCTGCCGGCAGCGCCCAACGCGCCACGCCATCGCCACACAGGCCGATCAGCGCGTCACCCTGCGGCGCCCAATGCAGCTGGCGCAGGTCCCAGCAGGCGGAGAGGCTGGCATTCAATGACAGTGATTGCCCCGACTCAAGATTCCACACCGCCAGCACCGGGGTGCTGCCATCGTTGCCGCCAAGGGCCAGCAGGCGCCCGTCGGCCGAGGCCGTTGCCGCGTTCAAGGAATTCAGCCCCGGCAACGCCAACGAATAGCGCAGCTTGCCGCTGGCCAGATCCACCACATGCATGCCCGGATCGCGCCGTGTGCCTTCCATCAGCACGAAGCCGACCGCAACCCAACCGCCCTTGGCCGAGCCCAGCGGCGCTGGCACCCACTGCGCCATGCCGGTGTCGTCATTGCCATCAGCCTTGCCGAAGCGGCGCGGCAAGCTCAGCACGCGACTGACCCGACCGGTGGTGCCATCCAGCTCGGTCAAGCCTGCCGGGTCCTCGATCCAGAAACCTTGTCCGGGCCTGTCCCAGCGTACCGGCTTGACCAGCGAGTTGCCCGGATAGCTGCCAACCACACCTTGCCGTGGCGCATCGAAACGCTGCGCATAGATCCATGGCTCGCCGTCGGCCGATGGCGTCGCCTGCGGCTGCAGTACACGCAGCACGTCTCGGATCGCGCCACCGCCGTCCAGGGCATGGTCGTACGGCACCGGCCGACCTTGCGTGTCATGCGTCCACTTCCAACCGCCGCTGATCGGCTGACGCACACCGGCTGCCCAACGCAGCGGATGTGCGATCGCCCGCTGCTGGTCCAGGCTGTACTCCACGATCTGCTGCTGTACCGCCAGCCAGGCGTTACGACCCTGCAGGTCCACACTCAGGCCAGCACGACCGGTATCCGCGCTGGCTTGCCAAAGACGCTGCGGCTTCTCGCCCATGCCCGGCGCCCATCGCCACAAGGCCTCGGGATAGCTGCTGAGCAGGAGCACGCTGCCATCGGCCAGCGGCCGCATGTCGTAGTAGTCGCCACTGCCGAAAGGCAGCAGACGCTGCGCTGCGGTCGCGTCCTTGTTGCCGCCCGGTGCCGCCAAGGTCGGTTCGATGATGCGACTGTCTGCTTGCGCTGGCGGCTGCCAATCACTGGCGCTGACGCCGATCTGCAGGGCAGCGCCGGGCAGCGCGCGCACGGCGTCATAAACCGGCGTGAACACCGCCTCAGGCACGCGGCGGCGGCTCAAACGTGGCGAGGGGCCACCGCCCATCACGTTGAACTCGCGCAGCTGGTCGACGATGCCACCGTTCGGATTTGGCCAGTCGTCAGTCCGGCTCAAACTGATTGCCGTAGCCGACTTGCCCAATGCTTCGTCGACCTGCATCACCCGCACTTGGATCGTGCTCTTGGCGCGGCCGAGTACACCGTGCTTCTGCTCGGCACTGGCCTGCCAGCTGGCGAAGCTGCCCTGCAGTTCGGCCAGCTTGTCGCTCATCGCATCGACGGTTGCGTCACGCTGGAGGCGCTGCTCGCGCAGCGGCAGTTCCTCGACCAGCAGGGCGCCCTGCTCCACCGCCGTCTGCAACGCAGGCATGCGGTAGCGACGGATGAACTCGGCCTTCAGTTCCGGTCGGCGCGCGATCAGCACATTGCCCCAGCCGTGGTCCATATAGGCCACGCGGGTGCGCTGTACTGGCGCATTGAATTTGCCCAGCGGTGCCAGGCTGGCCTGCACCACCGGCAGCACCTGCTCAAACGGCAACGCCACCACCAGTTCCACCCTGTCCAACGGGCGTTGCTGTTTGGCCAGCAACGGTGCCTGCAGGGCTGACGGCAGGCCTTTCTCTGGCGCCTGCTGCGCGGTCGGCAACATCTGCCAGTTTGCCGGCAAAGGCGCGGCAGAGGCCCACAACGAGGAGGTGATGCCAACCAGGCACAGGATCGCGCCGCAGGCGCTGGTGTTTGTCATGGGTCTTCCTTGATGGTGCTGTGACCGGATTCTTGGGGGTTGTATGTATTTGTGGGCCCCCTGCCCTCACCCCAACCCCTCTCCCGGAGGGAGAGGGGCTTGTAGTGCCGAGCCATGCTCGGCAGGGGCTTCACCGGTAAGGCCTCAAGCGCAGGATCGCTGCGCTCTAAAGCAAAAGCCGCCCTCACCCCAACCCCTCTCCCGTGAACGGGAGAGGGGCTTGTAGTGCCGAGCCATGCTCGGCAGGGGCTTTACCGGTAAAGCCTCAAACGCAGGATCGCTGCGCTCTAAAGCAAAAGCCGCCCTCACCCCAACCCCTCTCCCGTGAACGGGAGAGGGGCTTCAAAGCTTTAAAGCCTTCAAACTTCTAGGCCCTCAAACCTTACTTGCGCTCTGCCGCACTCGCATCACGCGTCGCACGGAAACTTTCTTCCGGGCTCCAGTTCGGCCAGTCGCGCGAGTTGGCCAGCTTCTCGCCCAGCGTGTACAGCACTTCCAGGTCACGCGCGGCGCCGGCGAAGGTCCAGTCGGCCTGCCATTCGTCGCCCTGCTGGTGGTAGCGCTTGGCGGTGTACTCGTCGGAGGCCTTCTTGCCGGCGGCGACGCCACCGTCAATCCAGTCCTGCCCCGCCCCGTACGACAGCGCAGGCACACCGCGCTTGGCGAAGGGGAAGTGATCCGAGCGGAAGAACAGGCCGGCTTCCGGCTTGGTGTCCGGCGTGTAGCGGATGTCCCAGCCCTTGGCCACGTCCTTGAGCTGGTCCAACAGTTCGACCTTGGCGGTACCGTAGATGCCGAAGTCACGCGACGGGCTGTACGGCGACATGCCGTCCATGTTGATCACCGCCACCGTCTTGGCCAGCGGGTACAGCGGATTGCTGGCGTAGTACTCAGAACCGAGCAGGCCCTTCTCTTCCGCCGTTACGGCGAGGAACAGCACCGAACGCTGCGGCCTTGGCTGGGTGGCGAAGCCACGTGCCAGCTCGACCAGGGCGGCGGTGCCGGAAGCGTTGTCCATCGCGCCGTTGAAGATGCGGTCACCGCGCGCGTCCGGTTCACCAACGCCGATGTGATCCCAGTGACCGGAGTAGATGATGGTTTCGTCCGGGTAGGTGCTGCCTTCCAGGCGCGCGACCACGTTGTGCGAGGTGATGACTTCGTTCTTGACCTGGTAGTTGGCCGAGAAGGTTTCGCCCTTCAGCTCCACCGGCTGGAAGTCACGCGACTGCGCCTGCTTCTTCAGCGCTTCGAAATCCAGACCGGCGCGCTTGAACAGCTCCACCGCCAGGTCGCGCTGGATCCAGCCTTCCAGCGCCGGGTGCGCCTCGGCCGGGTTCTGCCGGACCACGTCGAACATGGTGTTGGTATTGGAGCCAGCCACCGTTGCCCAGCCATAGGAGGCCGGTGCGGTTTCGTGGACGATCAGCACGCCAGCGGCGCCCTGGCGCGCGCCCTCTTCGTACTTGTAGGTCCAACGGCCGTAGTACGTCATGCCCTTGCCGTCGAAGTCACCGGCACCGGTCTCGAAATCCGGGTCATTGATCAGCACCACGGCGATCTTGCCCTTCAGGTCCACGCCCTTGAAGTCATCCCAGTTGCGCTCCGGCGCCTTGACGCCATAGCCCAGGAACACAAGCGGTGCGTTGCTGATGTCCACTGCGCTGGCGCCGTTCATGGCCGCACGCACGGCGATCTCCTGGCCCTGGGTCAGGGTCTGCGGCTTGCCTTGGCTGCTCAGCGACAGCACCGGCTTGCCAACGATGTCGCCCTTGAGCAGCGGCACGGCCTGGGTCCACAGGCGCTTGCCGTCCTGCAGGTCGCCGCCCGGCTGCATGCCGGCAGCAGCGAACTGCTTGCTCAGGAAGGCGATGGTCTTCTCCTCGCCAGCCGTGGCCGGGGAGCGGCCCTCATAGGCGTCGGAGGCGAGCTCGCGGACGTCGGCCGAGATGCGGGCGCCATCAAACTTGGGCGGGGCAGCCATCAGGGCTGTGGATACCGACATCGCCAACAGGCTGATTACGACTCGTTTCACGCTGTACTCCAGTGGTAAGGCAACTTTTGGAGTGTAGCCAGCCCAGCGCTCTGATGTGCAGTGTCTTATTGCAGGGTTGCCGCCCGGCTCCGCAGCGCCTCGCGCTCGCGCGCATTGCTGCTCAGCAGCGCTGCCTGCTCGAACGCCTGCCTTGCTTCGGGTGCACGTCCAAGCCGCGCCAGCAGGTCACCGCGCACAGCCTGCAACGGCGCGTAGCCTTGCAGCTGCGGGTCATTGATCAACACCTGCAGCAGGCTCCAGGCCGGTGCCGCACCGTGGGCCTGCGCCACCGCAACCACGCGGTTGAGCTCCACCACGGGTGACGGCATCACCTCGGCCAGGCGCGCATACAAGTCCGCAATGGCCTGCCAATCAGTCTGCTCAGCCTGTCGTGCGCGTGCGTGGCAGGCGGCGATACCGGCCTGCAATACATAGGCGTCATCGGCCCCGCCCAACTTCATCGCCTGATCCAACGCTGCCTGGCCGCGTGCAATCTGCAGCCAATCCCAACGGCTGCGATCCTGCTCCAACAACAGCACCGCTGAGCCATCGGCCGCTGCGCGCGCACGCAGGCGTGAGGCCTGCAGCTCCATCAAGGCCAGCAGGCCCAGCACCGGTACGGCACTAGGCATCAATCCAGTCAGCACCCTGCACAGCCGCAGCGCTTCTTCACATAGCGCCGGCCGCATCCAATCCTCACCGCTGCTGGCGGTATAGCCCTCGTTGAACACCAGATAGACCACGTCCAGCACCGATTGCAAGCGTGCGGACAGCTCCTGCAGACGCGGCACTTCGAACGGCACCTTGCGTTCGGCCAGCAGGCGCTTGGCGCGGACGATGCGCTGGGCGATGGTGGGCTCGGGAACCAGGTAAGCACGTGCGATCTCGGTGGTGCTCAAGCCGCACAGCAGGCGCAGGGTCAGCGCGACCCGCGCATCGGCAGGCAGTTCGGGGTGGCAGGCGACGAAAACCAACCGCAACAGATCGTCACCGATGTCGTCCAGATGGTCGGACTGATCCGCGCCCATGGCGTAGTCCTGCTGTTCGTCGATGATCTGCGCCTGCCGCTGCGCATGCAGGCGCCGTTGCCGCAGCCGATCGATTGCGCGCCGCTGTGCGGTGGCCATCAACCAGGCGGCTGGATTGTCGGGAATGCCTTGTTTTGGCCAATGCTCCAATGCCGCGACCAAGGCGTCCTGCGCCAGTTCTTCAGCGCTGTCGAGATCGCCGAGCATGCGTGCCAGGCGCGCTACCAGACGCGGCGATTCCATGCGCCAAAGGGTGTCGAGCAGTCGTTGCAACTGTGGATCGGTCATAGGCGCGATCAAAGCATCGCGGTGAGATTGCTGCAAGCAAGCAGCGCATTCGCGGGAGCGGCGGTAGTGCAGGCCCATGCTCGGCATGGGCCTGCACCGGTGATGCGAAAAGCCAACCCCTCCCCAGCCCTCCCCTCCGCCTTCGGCGCAAGGGAGGGGGCGGAGCATCACAACTGCACAAACGGCTTGAATCCGCCCCAGAACATGCGCTTGCCATCGAAGGGCATGTCCTTCGGTCCCATCCCGGCCAATCGTGGATCGGCCATCGCCTTGGCATTGACCTTGTCGCGGTGCGCGCGCGAGCGGAACACCACGTAGGCGAACACCACCACCTCGTCTTCCTTCAGCTTCACCGCCTGCGGGAACGAGGTGCGTTTGCCCGGCTTCACGTCCTCGGCCACCGCTTCGACATAGGCCAGGGCGCCGTGCTCCTTCCACACTTTCCCGGCCTTGCGTGCGATGCGCTTGTAGTCATCGATCTTCGCGCTGGGTACCGGCAATACATATCCATCCACGTAAGCCATGATCGTCTCCTGGTTATTGGCCCGGCTCGCCATCCATATGGGCGATTTCCCACAGATGGCCATCCAGATCCTGGAAGCCGCGCTGGTACATGAAGCCGTAATCACGCGCCGGCATCGGTTCGCTGCCGCCGGCGGCCAAGGCCTTGTCCACCAGCTCATCCACCGCTGGCCGGCTGACCGCCGACAAGCAGGTGATCACCTCGGTCTGCTTGCGCGCATCAATCAGCGGTTTGGTGGTGAAGGTCTGGAAGAACGGCTCCACCAGCAGCATCACGAAGATGCTGTCGCTGATCACCATGCAGGCCGCGTTGTCGTCGCTGAACTGCGGGTTGAAGCTGTAACCCAACGCGCCAAAGAAAGCCCTGGAGGCTTGCAGGTCGCGCACTGGAAGATTGACGAAGATCATCTGCGGGTTGCCCATGCTCAGCCCTCCGCCGGCATCGGCTTCATGCAGTTCACCATCCACGGCTTGCCGTAGCGGTCCAGCAGCATGCCCCAGCGGTGCGCCCAGAAGGTTTCGGCCAGCGCCATCTGCACCTGCCCACCTTCGGCCAGGGCTGCGAACACGCGTTCGGCTTCCTCGATGCTGTCCACGTCGACGTTGATGGTGGTGGCGCTGCCACCAGCACCTTGCGGACCATCGGCCGCCATCAGCGTCGCGCCGCCGGCTTCGACCTGGCAATGTGCGATCTGCTCCGGTTGCGGCATGAAACCGCCGCAGCCTTCGGCGTCCATGTCCGGACTCGGCGGCATGTCGCCGTATTTCATCTCCGACACCACCGTGCCACCCAGCGCCTTGGCGTAGAACGCCATTGCCTCGTGGGTCTGACCGTTGAAGCCCAAAAACGGAATCAATTTCATCGTATTGCTCCTGCTGCTCGGGGTTGGGTTCAGTTGTTGCGTTCGATCTGCTCGCGTAAACGCTGCTCCTGGGCCTGCAATTCCGGGGTGAAGGCCGCGCCGAAATCTTCAGCTTCGAAGAACGGCCGGATCTCCACTTCCACCGCACTGCCGTTGGTCGGGGTGAACGGGGCACGCTTGAGCCACTCCACCGCCTCGTCCAACGAGCGCACCTGCCACAGCCAGAAGCCGGCAACGAGCTCGCGGGTTTCGGCGAAGGGGCCGTCGATCACGCTGCGGCCCTCGGCTGCGAAACGGACCCGAGCCGCCTGTGAAGTGGGCTTCAAACCCTCGCCGGCCAGCATGATTCCGGCCTTCACCAGTTCCTCGTTGAAGGCTCCCATCGCGGCGATTTCCGCCTGCGTGGGCATCACCCCGGCCTCGGTCTCGGGGGTCGCTTTCACCAGCACCATCACTTTCATCACTGTGCTCCGTCGCAGGCGGCATGCCCGCTATACATCAGGTACGACGAAGCACAGCGGACAACCTCGACAGCGTTGCGGGATATTTTTTATGAATGAATTCATGCCGCAATGCAGCAACCCCGATGCGACATGATGAGCGCTTCCCGTGTCATGAGGCTGCCCCCATGAAGTTCATGCTGTTGATCTACATCGACCCGCAACTGCTGCAGACCTTGCCTGCCGATGACTACGACACGCTGATGCGCGGCTGCCTGCAGCACGCCGATGCCCTGCAGGCGGAAGGCACATTATTGATGTCGCAACGCCTGCAACCACCGGCCAGCGCACAGACGCTGCGCAATCGCCAAGGCCAGTCGCGGATCATCGATGGCCCGTTCGCCGAGACCCGCGAAATCCTGGCTGGCTTCAACCTGATCGAGGCGGCAGACGCCGACGAAGCCATGCGCATCGCCAGGCAATTCCCGTGGGCGGCTTACGGCAGCATCGAGGTGCGGGCGGTGGATGATCTGGATGTGGAGCGGGTACGGGTCGGGGCGTGACAGACGCCATCTGGCGCGGCCCATGCAGCCAGCCTCAAGCATCCCGGCAAGGAACTGTTACAGCCCCTTCGCACTGACCATTGGCGTCCAGAGCCTCACTCCAACCCGGCGCGTCGCCGGGTTTTTTGCACCCAGAATCAATTCAGTACGCATAAGTACGGAGCTTGCGAGCAAGCGAGAGCTATGAGTATGAACAGGAGCAAACTCTCATTCGCATTAAATTTTTACTTGTATTTCAATGATTTGAATTTTGTTTCAGCTGATATTGTAAATCCATCGCGAGTGAAATTAAGATTTCGTTCAGCTGTAACGAAAACTACATTTCCGTGCAGCGCGGTTGCAACAGCAATTTGCCAAGTCAATGAACCAAGGAAATTTGATGACCCGCAGCACTAATGTCACCCGGCTCAAGCGCACCGCGCTGGCCATCGTCCTCACCTCGGTCATCGGCGCCGCCGCTGCCCAGAGCACCACCGGCTCCCTGTTCGGCAACGCCCCATCCGCCGCCGGCGCCACCATCACCGTCCAGAACGAATCCGGTCTCAAGCGCAGCGTTCCGGTTGATGCCAATGGCCGCTACAACCTCGGCTCGCTGCCGGTAGGCAAGTACTCCATCCGTCTTGAGCGTGATGGCCAAGTCCTCGACAAGCGTGAGAACGTACTGCTGCGCGTCGGTGCAGGTACAGAAGTCTCCTTCGGCAGCGAAGGTGCAACCACACTGGATGCGGTGACAGTTACCGCTGCCAGCATGCCCAAGATCGACGTCAGCAACACGGTCTCCAAGTCCGTCATCACCTCCGAGCAGCTCGACGTCCTGCCATTGGGCCGTTCAGCCGAAGCCATCGCCCTGCTTGCTCCGGGCGTGGTGAGTGGCAGCGGTTTCTTCACCAACGGCTCGCGTTCGGTGCTGTCGTTTGGCGGCTCCAGCGTCACCGAGAATGCGTACTACCTCAACGGCTTCAACACATCCAATCCGCTGAGCAACATCGGTGGTGTCAGTCTGCCGTATGGCTCGATCGACCAGCAGGAAACCTATACCGGCGGCTATAGCGCGCGCTACGGCCGTTCCACCGGCGGCGTGATCAATCAGCTGGGCAAGCGCGGTACCAACGAATGGCACTTCGGCTTCCAGACCACCTGGGCACCGGACTCGCTCGCCGCCTCGCCGCGTGACATCTGGTACCCGAACGCAACACTGAAACCGGGTTACGTCTACTCCAATCCGAAAAAGCCGGGTACGTTGTACCGTTCTCGCAACAATGACACTGCCACCCGTACCACGGTAAGCGGCTATGTCAGTGGTCCGTTGATTGAAGACCGCCTGTTCGTCCACTTGGCTGCGGAGACGGACAAGAAGGATGGCGTGTCCACCAACAGCGTTGCCTCCAGCACGCAGGCACGCGACAACTACACCATCGACACTCCGAAGTTCTACGGCAAGATCGACTGGAACATCACCGACGACCACACCCTGGAATACACCCGCATCCAGAACACCGACCGCACCAGCGGTTACTACACTGCCTTCGACTATGAAACGCTGAAGGAAGGCGAGCGCACTGGTTCGTTCTCCGACACGACCAAGATCAAGGACGACTACGACATCTTCAAGTACACCGGCTATCTGACCGATGACTTGACCCTGAGCGCCGTCTGGGGCCGCAGCACGCAGAGCAACCTGCAGTACAACCCCGGCGAATCGAACAATCCCTACCTCAGCGGCGTGACCCTGCAGGATCCGAAGATCACCGGCGGCAAGCCGATCCGCAACGACCAGGCCAGCCGCGACACCAAGGCTGACAATGCCGGCAGCACCACCCGTGGTCTACGCGTGGATCTGGAGTACCGCCTGGGCGATCACCAGCTCCGCGCCGGTATCGACAACATGTACTACAACGCGAAGAACGAAGGCCAGAAGATCACTGGTCCTGGCTATGCGTGGTACTACTCCAGCATCGCCCCGAACAAGTCGCCGAGCCCGGGCTTCAACATCACCCCACCGGGTGGTGACGGCTACTTTGCCTACAAGTACGTCCTCGCTACCACCACCAGCATGTCGGTCGAGCAGAAGGCCTACTTCCTGGAAGACAACTGGCAGGTCACCCCGAACCTGCTGCTGAGCCTTGGTGTGCGCAACGACAAGTTCACCAACTTCAACAGTGCGGCCGTTGCCTACGTGGAGAGCGGCGACCAGTGGGCACCGCGCCTGGGCGCCAGCTGGGACGTGTTCGGTGACTCCTCGCTGAAGGTGTTCGCCAACCTGGGCCGCTACTACCTGGCCCTGCCGAACAGTGTGGCCATCCGTGGAGCCTCGGCCTCCACCTTTACCCGCGAGTACTTCACCTATACCGGCATTGATGCCAATGGCGTGCCGACCGGCCTGACCGCGCTGGGCCCGGGCCCGGTGTCCTCCAATGGCGAATATGGCGTGACCCCGGATCCGGCAGGCGTCGCGCCGACCGATCTGAAGTCGCAGTATCAGGATGAGCTGATCCTTGGTTTCGAAAAGACCATTGGTGAATCCTGGAACACCGGCGCCAAGGTCACCTACCGTCGCCTGCAGACCGCGATCGACGACATCTGCGACCCGGACCTGATGGAAGCCAAGCTCCAGTCGATGAATGTCGACACGAGTGGCCTCGAGATCCCGGGCTGCGTGATCTTCAATCCGGGCAAGACCAATACCTTCCTCGCCAAGCATGTGGATGGCTCCGGCTATACCTCGTTCACCATGAATGGTCAGGACTGGGGCTATGGCAGCACCAAGGCCAAGCGTGACTATGTTGCGGTCGACCTGTTCCTTGAGCATCCGATGACCGACAAGTGGTACGGCCGTCTGGACTACACCTGGTCGCGCAACTTCGGTAACACCGAAGGCCAGGTGAAATCGGATATCGGTCAGGACGATGTATCGAAGACCCAGGACTGGGACGCAGCGGCACTGATGGAATATGCCGGTGGCTACATGGCCAACGATCGCCGTCACCAGTTGAAGGGCTTCGGTGCGTACCAGTTCAACGACGAATGGACCGCATCAGCCACCGTGCGCATCATGTCGGGCATGCCCAAGACCTGCCTGGGCTTCTACGGCACCGACCACAGTGAGCCGGTGGCCGGCTATGGCGCTTCCTTCCATTACTGTGACGGCAAGCCGTCGAGCCCGGGTGATGCCGGTCGCCAGCCGTGGACCAAGCAGCTGGACCTGGGTGTGATCTATCGTCCGTCCTTCGCCGACCACAAGTTGGCCTTGGGTCTGGATGTGTTCAACGTGCTGAACGAGCTGAAGCAGGTGCAGTCTGATGCCCGCTTCGAGGCCAACCCGTACACCGTATCCAACACCTACGGTATCGGCACCTACTACACCGCACCGCGTTCGGTGCGCCTGACCGCGTCCTACGACTTCTGATAAGGAAGCGCAGTCGCAAAGCAATCTCTCATTGAAGATGTACTTGAAACCCCGGCCTGGCGCCGGGGTTTTTTTTACATCCGCGGCAGCAACCGCTGCGAGCTGCTGTACCCGCACCCATCAACACAATACAACCGCAAGTTCCTCACAGAACATTCTGAGGTTCGAAGTAAGTTGTTCACGAAATTGACAGATGAAAAAAGGCCATAAATAAAAGTAAAGCCCCTCATATTCAACACCGTAATTTGTCAGGCAACAGACTGAGTCGCCAAATCTCCTTGAGAGTTCCGTCAGCAAGGCACTCGCAACGCAAGGTTTGAGAGTCACCTGCCAACTACTCCTTTGAGGGGATTCGATGAGCACTTACACACTGACAACGCGCGTCTTCCAACGCGCTGCACTGGCATTGATGCTGGGCGCATGCGTGACCTCGGCCAATGCCCAAAGCACCACCGGGGACATCATCGGCATTGGCTCCGCATCGCAGCGGGTACAGGTAAAAAATTTGACGACCGGAAATGCACGCGAGGTGCAGGTTGCAAGCGATGGCAGGTTCCGCATCTCTGCGCTGCCCACTGGCCAATACGAAGTGTCAACGCTGGATGGCAACACGGTTGTCAGCACCACCAAGGTTCGGGTGATTGCCGGGCAAGCAAGCACCGCCGACTTCACCGCCACCGACGGTGCCACCTCGCTGGATCGCATCACCGTGCGAGGGCATTGGCCAAACCAGATTGACGCAACCAGCGTTGAAACCCGCACCACCTTCACTGCCGAGCAGCTCAATACCTTGCCGGTAGGCCGCGATATCACCAGCGTCTCGCTGCTTACACCAGGCACGATTGCCAGCTCCGGTTACTTCGGCCCAGCCTCCTTCGGCGGCGCGTCGGCTGCGGAAAACAGCTACTACGTCGATGGGTTCAACGTCACCAATCTGTACGACAGTCTGTCGTTCTCGGAGGTGCCATTCCAGGCCATCGATCAACTCGACGTCCAGACCGGTGGCTACGGTGCGCGGTATGGTTTTTCCACAGGCGGTGTTGCCTCGGTCAACGTCAAACGCGGCACCAACGAATGGAAGGGCGGCTTCAGCTGGTCTGGTGTTCCCGCGGGTCTGCGCGAGAAAGCACCGGATACCTTCCGCACCGATGGCAGCCTGCTGCGCTCCTACGACAGGAACAGCAGCAGCTCCAACACCTACACCGCGTGGGTTGGTGGTCCGCTGATCGAGGACAAGCTGTTCGTGTTCGCCCTGGGCGAGTTCGGCCGCTCCAAGCAGACCCTCTATGGCTCCCGCGTCGGCAGCCAGATCCGTACTACCGCTGCTCCGGACACACCGGTTGTTCCGGCCTCGTTGGACACAACCGCTTACGACTACGATTCCAAGACTCCGTACTGGCTGGTCAAGCTGGACTGGTACCCCAACGATGAAAACCACATCGAGTACACGGGTTTTGACAATGGCAGCCGCTACACCTACGACTACTTCAAGGCGGCCTATGGCAACGATGGCAGCAATGGAGAGCCGTCCAAGATCAGTGCGCTGGGTCAACTGGTTGGCAAGAGTGGCGGCCAGACCGACATCTTCAAGTGGACCAGCTACCTGACCGATACCTTGACCGCGTCACTGCAGTACGGACAGATGCGCAACCGCAACTCACAGTTCACCATCGGTCCCGACGGCACCCAGAGTTACTACGATGGCGACGTCAACGGCGCCGCCGGCGCCTGCCCCTACGTGATAGGCACCAGCGGTTCGCAGATTGGCTGTGCGGCAACCAGTACCGTCGGCATGAAGGGCGGCAAGGACAAGCGCAAGAACACTCGCCTTGACCTGGAATGGCAGTTGGGCAAGCACAAGATCAGCGGCGGCTACAGCGACGAAGATTGGGATTCCACCGCAGGTACATCCTATTCGGCGGGCGCCTACTGGCGACTGACCCCATCCTATGCCTACCTGATCAATTTCCGCACTGGCGGCGGTATTGGCATCGACCAGAAGTCCTGGTACCTGGATGACCACTGGCAGATCACCGACAACTTCATGCTCTACGTCGGCGTCCGCAACGATTCGTTCAAAAACAAGAACGGCTCGGGCGCTACTTTCGTCAAGCAGGACAACATCTGGCAGCCGCGTCTGGGCTTCTCGTGGGATCTGTTCGGCGATGGCAGCAGCAAGTTGTACGCCTCATTGGGCCGCTACTCATTGCCGATTGCCGCCAACGTTGCCCTGCGCGCCGCATCTGCCTCGTACTACACCTACAACTACTACACCTATAGCGGCTTTGACCCGGGCAGCGGCGTTCCCAACGTCACCGGCTCCTATGGCGACGGCGCATACGACTTTGTGGTGAACGGCGAAGACGGCACTACACCAGACCCGAAGGCCGTCGCCACCAGGGGCCTGAAGCCGTATACACAGGATGAGGCCATCGTCGGCTATCAGTACGAGCTGCACTCGGACAACAATTGGCTCGATGCATGGACGCTCAGTGCCAAGGCCACGTATCGCCGCGTCAACAACGTCATCGATGACACCTGCGATACCCGCCAGCTGTACAACGCTGCAGAGGATGCCGGCTATGACGTCTCCAGCTGGGGCGATGAGTGGGGCGTGCGCGAAGGTCTGCCAGGTTGCTATCTGTACAACCCCGGCCACGACCTCCGCCTCGCCCTCGACGTGGACGGCGATGGCACCGCCGAAAACATCAACGTTGCTGCCAACAAGCTGGGCCCCGATGCCAAGCGCTATTACAAGGCATTGACCCTCGCCGCAGAAAAGCACACCGACAAATGGTATGCCAGCTTCAACTACACCTGGGCCAAGCTCAGCGGCAACTACGAGGGCTTGGTGAAGAGCACCAACGGCCAGAGCGACACCGGTACCACCTCGGACTTCGACTTCGCCGAGCTCATGTATGGCGCCGATGGCTACCTGTTCAACGACCATCGCCATACGTTCAAGCTTTACGGTGGCTATAGCTTCAATGATGAGTGGCAGGTGGGTGCCAACATCCAGGTGCAGTCGGGCGCACCGATCAGCTGCCTGGGTGGCGGTACGGGTACGTTCGGCACCGAGTATGGCTACGCGGGCGTATTCCACACCTGCAACATTGGTGAAGACGACATCTCCAAGCTGGGCGGCTCCGGCCGCACGCCGTGGACGCTCAACTTCAGCCCCAATGTTGTCTACAAGCCGAAGTGGGCCGAAGGCCTGAGCATGCAGCTCTCGGTGCTCAATGCCTTCAACTCGATAAAACCACTGCAGGTGTATGAGACCAAGTACTCGACCAACTCGGCGGGGACCATCACCGACTTCTACAACTACCGAGCCGGCAAGTACTACACCACGCCGCGCTACGCCCGCCTGCAACTGCAATACGACTGGTAAACAGCAAGCCGAAGCCAAGGTGGCTACGGGTGATCCTACCCGTGGCCACCTGCAATCAGCGCCGCCAGCCTTTCCACCACCTGCCGAGCAGGCGGGTTCGCGCAATCATTGCGCAATGCTGATATCGAGCCTGTTGCCCACCGCAGCTTCATTGCCACTGTAGTCTTTCGCGGTGATCCGGATCGTGTAGTTGCCCGGCTGCAACTCCATCGGCTGCAGCTCGCCACCGGCCAACAAACCATCACGCACGGTATTGGTCAGCACGTAGCGGAAGCGGGTAGAGCTGCTGCCATGCACGGTGATGCCACTGTCCGCGGCATAAGCGAGCTTCACCGCTTCGCGTTGCGGCGGCATGCGGTTGAAGATGATGTTGGTACGCGGCTGTTCGTAGCCGGGCAACGCGCGACCAGTGGCGTCGAGTATCTGGTAACCCAGGCTGTACAGACCAAGCCGGCGTCGCGGCAGGTTGTTGTCGACCTGGTCCCAGGCCTCGACCACCAACTGCAGGCCACCAGCACTACCCGGCACCTGCAGGCGCCCGTCGAGCTTGTCGGTCAGTCGCTGATTGTTGCCATCGAGCAAGGCGATGTCGTCAATCTTCGGGGCGACATGGTCGGCGTAGTTGGAGAAGCCAAGACGCACTGCATTGCGCTCATAGCCGGATGGGCCCACTGCAAGATGCACATGCGCCTGGTTGTTGATGCTGCCCAATGCGTCACCGGGCTGGAAGCGGGTGCCACGACGTACACGCACGCGATCCAGCTGGCCGGCTTCGTCGTAGACGAGCTGCATGCGCGCTGGATCCAGCGCACGGTTGGATGCATCGCGGCCAACCTTCATGTGGATGTAGTCGAGCTTGTCCAGCGACAGACCTTCGGCTTGGCCACCCAGCGTCCAGGTCGATGCAGGACTGCTGACCTTGGCATTGGCGATGGCCAGCACGGTCTGACCCACGTCACCGCGCACATCGAAACCACTGTGCAGGTGGTGCCTGCTTTCGCCGCTGAAGTTGCCACGCACTTCGCCCAGCGTGCCGGTGACTTCATGCCAGCCCAGCTGTGGTGCCAGCGGCCAGCGGCCCTGGTTGGCGGGCAGCGGGTTGTCAGGCGAGGGGCCGAGTAGCGCAGGCACATCAGCAGCTGTCGCTGTGCGCGGCACAAGGTGGTGAATGCGATAGGCATCGGCGTCGCTCAACAGCAGGCTGCCATCTGGCGCCAGCGCCAATCCTGCAGGGCGCGCGAAGCGCTGGGCATCGTTGCCGGCCACGGCCACGATATGGCCGTGTGGTGACAACTGCACCACGCGGCCGCTCAGCCGCTCGCCAACATAGACCACGTCGTCATGGGTGATGGCCAGAGTCATCGGCCCCCACAACACCCGATCGGCGTCGGGCATGCCAACCCGGGTACTGACCAAACCGGTGCTGCTGACCGTGCGCAGCGCGTTGTTCTGCAGGTCGGCGACCCAGAGGTTGCCGTGGCTGTCGAACTTGAGGTCGGTCGGCGTATCAAAGCGGGCCTGTACGCCCTGCCCGTCTTCCCAACCCGGCAGTGCACCACCGGCCAAGGTGCTGACCGTACCGTCGGTAGCAATCATACGGATACGGTCATTCCAGGTATCGGCGACATAGACGCGGCCGTCGGCGCCCACCGCCACGCCCATCGGTCCATTGAAGCGCGCCTGCGCCCCCTTGCCATCGGCGAAGCCGGGCGCGCCGTCACCGGCCAAGGTGGTGACCTTGCCCTGCGCGCTGATCCTGCGAATGGCATGGTTGCCGGTGTCAGCCACGTAAAGATTGCCGTGCGCGTCCAAGGCGATGCCCGACGGCGTATTGAACTTCGCCGCAGCGCCTTGGCCGTCAGCAAAGCCTTCAAGACCACCAGCCAACACCTGGAAGGCTCCGTCCAAGCCGCGATAGAGAATGCGGTTGTTGTCGCCTGCATCGGCGACGAACAACACGCCACCGCCCATCGCCAGCCCCCACGGATCACTGAAGCGGGTCTGCGCGGCCTTGCCGGCGCTGTTGCCCGCCACACCGTCGCCGCCCAGCAACTCGATCTGCGCCTGCCAGCCCAGCGGTGTAGGCGGCAGACCAGCTGGCGCGGGCGCCTGCGGCGCCCACACGAAGGTGGCAGCCAGCGCGGCACCGGTCACGGCGATGACGGCAATTACCCAATGTTTGCGATCCATGTACACCCAACCAACTACGGACCCGGCACGATAGACCCTCACGGCCCGCGGCGGAACCGCCGAAAGCCCTGCATGGTGGAGAACCGTATGCATCTATATCTGCAAGAAGAGGAGATCCGCCTGCAAGCCGGGCGGAGCACGGATATCAGCCTGCCGCTGTCACTGCCCTCGCTGCTGGAGGCCGGCCTGCGGCATTTCCCGCCTTCGGAACGGGCAATGGAACAGGCCATCGCCAGCACCGAGGATGCCCTGATGCCATGGATTCCAGCGCTACGTTTGGATTCGCTGGAGGTATTGGAGTGTGCCGATGCAGTGCTGGCGCCCTTGCCGGGCGTGCTGGGCTATCCGCCACAAGCGATCTGTGAGCTGGGCATCGACGAAGTCGAGCGGGCATTCAACCAGTTGTCACAGGTAGCGGCGGGGATGCCGGCAAAGAGCCTGGATATCCCCGAGCGCCCGGATTTCGTCGCCGCGCTTGTGGTGGTGCGCGAGCTGATGCACCACGTTGGCTGGGAGCAGTTGCGATTGCTGGAGGCTGGGCTGGTTGGTACTGAGAATTAAGGCCAGAGCAAAAGCCCCCCTCCCCAACCCTCCCCTTGCCTGCGGCAAAGGGAGGGGGCAGTTCGCGCGGCGCCGCAGCTTTGGCTTGAGCCCCCTCCCTTGCGCAGCAGGGGAGGGCTGGGGAGGGGTGCTTTTGCCCCGCTTTTGCCTTTCTCAGTCCGGGAGAACCAACTACAAAGCTGGCTTCTCAGGCCCAGTCCCCATCGCCTCCCGGTAACGCCCATACAAGGCCAGCACCTTGTCCACGTATTGCCGCGTCTCCGCATAGGGCGGCACTCCGCCATAGCGTGCAACCACGCCGATCCCGGCGTTGTAAGCCGCTGCCGCCAACGTCCGGTCACCGTTGTAGCGACGCAGCAGCGACTTCATGTAACGCGCGCCACCGCTGATGGATTGTGCAGGCGACAAGGGATCACTCACCCCATACTCAGTTGCCGTCTCCGGCATCAACTGCATCACCCCCTGCGCACCCTTGGGTGACACTGCTTTTTCGTCGAACGCACTTTCTGCGTGAGCAACCGCACGCAGCCAGGCATCGTCCACACCGGTGGCCTTGGCAGCGGCCCGGAATTGTGGGGCATGCCGGTTCAACTGCGGCGTGCCTGCACGGCCCAGACCTTCATGGGCCGGCTCGCCCGGCGGCGTGGCCACGGTGAAACGCAGATAAGGCGTTGAGCCCGGCAGGTTGCGGGTGGAATAGACCAGCTTGCCATCCTGCTCACGCTCATACAGGGTGCCACTGAACACACCGAAGTTGCCCCAGAGATTGGGGGCCTGCACGGCGTTGTCATCGATCTCGATGGCCTTGCAGTTGGAACCCGGCTCCGGCGCAGTGGCCATGCTGACCGTGCCTTTCTGCACGCAGCGGTACACCGTGCGCGCCTGCAACGGCGGGCACAGCCCGTACAACAGCAGCAACAGCACAAGCACGGCCGCGCGCGGCATGGGGGGGTAGATCCAATCGCGGTGAAGGAAACGATGCTGAGCCTGCCTGTTTGAACGGCAGGTGATGAAAAAGCCACCAATCGCGCCCAGAATGAATACCTGCTTTCCAGCCCCTTCCAGCGCCCATGACTGTGCCCCTGCTCGGCTTTGACAACCCCCAGTTCCATACCGGACGCAATACCAGCGTACGGCGTGGCGCACGCTGGCATGGGGTGGCGCTGGCATGTATCGAACTGGATGAAGGCCGCCAGATTGGTCCTTTGTCACTGCAGACCGAGCTGCGGAGCTTTGATGCCCTGGATGAAGCTGATCTGCGCGATGAGCATGACCCTGGCTGTCGTACGCCTGCAGGATTACTGGCGGTGATGCAGCGCTTGTATCCCGGCTTTCGCAGCGATGAGCTGGTGACGTTGGTGCATTTCTGGGTGGAGTGAGAGCGCAGACGTCAGAGAAGCGGATAGATCGGCTTTGGGCTTTGGGCTTTTTGGCTCTTCGCTTTTGGTCTTTGGCTTTGGCTTTTAGCTATGGCTTGGAGCTTTGGCCTTGAGCCTTCCCTTCTCCCGTTCACGGGAGAAGGTGGTGCGAAGCACCGGATGAGGGGGAGCTTTTGCTTTTGCTTTTGCTTTTGCCTCAACCAAGGCCCAAAACAGCAAAAGCCCCCACCGCAATCAACGCCCCTGCGCCGCCCGCAGATGCGCGCCCACCGGACCCGAGAACGCGCGCCCATCGGCCACATCCCAATTGATCGACCAGGTCATCACGCCTCGGAAATCCGGATGCGGCTGGCTCGGCTTCACCTCATCGCACTGTTTCGCCGTAGTCAGGCAATCGAAGGCACGATTGATATCCGCCGGCGTCGCATAACCATTGCCTGCAGCGCGCAAACCCGACGGCAACGCCAAGGCAACCTGGTCCGCACGCAAGCCTGCAAACCGCCCCTTGCCGCCGGCCAGATCAAAACCTTCGATCAGCATCCTGGCCGAGCCCACCATCATGTCCACGCTGCCACCCGGATATTTCTCAGCGCGGTACGGCGTGGGCAGACCACCGTTGTTGTAGAGCTGCACGTGCAGCAGATCCAGCTCCTCGCGCAGGCCATCGATGAGCGGCAGATAGGCGCCCCAGATGCCCTCCATCGATACCAGACCACCCTGCACGTACGGATGCTCCGGTGCCATCGACACATACAGGTTCGGGTACATGCCATGCAGGCGCTTCACCGCCGAAATCAAGTGCGGCGTAACTGGCGCGCCGTGCACCACACCAGCGATCTTTTCCAGATCGACATCGATGCCATCGAAGCCGTAGGTATTGATCGCATCGGCGGTGGTGCGGACGAAGTTGTCTTCATCGCGCTGCGTGTTCAAGGTCACCGTGCCCAGCTCACCGCCGAAGGACAGCACCACGATCTTGCCCTGAGCACGCTTGGCGGCGATGTCTGCGATCAGTTGCGTGCGGTCCAGCGCGCGATCCGGGTTGAAAGCGACCTTGCCTTCGCCCATGTCATCGGCGAAGGCAAGCACGATCACGTCCCAGCTCTCATCCACCTTGCCTACCGGCAACAGACCCTGGCCGTTGTCGAAGTTGTGCAGATAGCCGACCAGCGCATGCCTGGGCAGCGCATGGCTATGGCCGGGGGCGACGCCCACGCCTGTGGACGGCACCGGCGCCGGCGCTGCCTGACAGCCGAATGTGGAAGCAAGCACCAGCGTGGAGAACAGCAAACCGATCGACTTCATCGCAACACCAGAAAGGGAAGACGCCCGATTCTAGGCATGCAAAACCAGCGAAAAGCCATTTAAAGACAACCACTTAGAAAAGTCGTCCTGGTTTGTCCCGGTTTGTCCGTCGCATGACGCACAGCCTGATCAATGGGCACCGGCAATGACGACAGCAAGGCTCGCCACTGGCCCGCAATGACCACCGCTCAAGTGCACATTTTCATGCGCCGCTCGGCATCCCACAGCGCCCGTCGAGCGAGGTCGTAAGCGCTGTCTGCAGCGCTGGGCAGGCTGTGCTCTGCCTCGACCGGGTCGGCACCGTTGTTGTAGCGGTATTCGACGCGTTGCAAGGCATCCAGGTGCTGCTGCGCGATCCCCAGCCAGCGCTGCCGCTGCTCGCTGCTGCACCGCGGGTAGCGCTGTTCCAGCGCGCCGATGGCGTTGCGGATGCGGCGACTGGCTTCGCCCTTGAGGTCAGGCGCTTTCTCGTAGCGGATGGGTGCAGCCTTGTAGGCGTCGCCGGTGGCCTCACTGCCAAGGTCGGAGCTGCGCTCGTGCAGCCGGGGATTGAACGCTATATCTGGCGGACGGCGGGCTTCGGCAGCCTGGATATCCCGTCCATAAAGCGCACGTTGCACACGCGACTGGCTGGTACCCGCGCTCTTTCCAGAGAACAGACCGGCGGTTGCACGCTCGCCGACGCCGGTGGCCAGCTCATCACGGTGCTCGAATACCCGTTCAGCGTTGCTCTTCTGCGCCTCTGACTTCACTGTGTCCGTAGCCAACAAAGCGTTTCCATCGGCGCCGTACAAACGCACTGCCGGAGGTTTGACCGGTGTAGGCAACGGCGGGGGCACGGCAGTTGGAGCGGCGTTGGAAGAAACCGCAGGCAAGCTCGGCGCTGACGCTGGCGTTGCAAGGCTGGGGCTGGCCGGATCGGGTACGACGGGCGCGGGTAGCAGTGGCGGCGTTGCCGCCGACGCCAACCAACGCAACTGGGTGCGCGTCTCCTGACCGGTCTGCGCAAGCTCTGGCAGCTGCAGCATCAGCCGGGTCAACGCCGACAACATGGCCAACGCCGCCATGCCGGCAGCCATCCGGATCCACAACGGTTCGCGCTCGGGGGAATAACGCATGCATTCCTTCAGGAAAACTGCGCAAAGGCCACCATTGACCATTTTGCGGTAAGTTCCGATGGATCACTGACAAGCCAAACTGCCACAAGTTCACTCGGCCTGGCACGCCGGGGTAGGTGAACCTGTCATCGCGCTGGGCGATGATTCACCATCGTTCGCAGCACAAGGAGCCGTACGTGAATACCGTTGCAACACAGAACCTGGATGAAAGCATCGCCAAGCAGCTGTTCTTTGGCCATATCGCCGAAGATGTGTTGTTCCCCTATCCGCAGATCCGTGAGCGTGACCGCGAGATGCTGGGCGCGATGACCGATGCCATCGACCAGTTCCTGGCCGACAAGGTCGCCGATCTGCGTCAGTACGACCGCGATGCCGAGCAGCCGCCGGCGTTCCTCCAGGCGCTGCGTGAGATGGGCCTGTTCGGGCTGATCATTCCGGAGGAATTCGGCGGGCTGGAGCTGTCCAATGGCGCCTATGCGCGCGTGCTGGGCCAGACCAGCAGCCATGACAGCTCGGTGTCGCTCACCATCGGTGCGCACAGCTCGATCGGCATGAAGGGCTTGCTGCTGTTCGGTAACGACGAGCAGAAGCAGCGCTACCTGCCCAAGCTGGCCAGCGGCGAAATGATCGCTGCGTTCTGCCTGACCGAATCCGGCGCCGGCTCCGATGCAGCTGCCATTCGTACCAAGGCACAGCGCAACGATGACGGCAGCTGGACGCTGAGCGGCGAGAAGATCTGGATCACCAACGGCGGTATCGCCGACTTCTACACCGTGTTCGCGCGTACCGACACGCCGGAAGGCAAGGTCACCGCCTTCATCGTCGAAGCCGGCTGGGAAGGCGTCAGCCACGGCCCACACGAAGACAAGATGGGCATCCGCGCCTCGTCCACCACCACGGTCGCCTTCAGCGATGTACGTGTGCCCGCAGCAAACGTGCTGGGCCCGGTTGGCAAGGGCTTCAAGGTGGCAATGAATATCCTCAACAGCGGCCGCACCGGCTTGGGCGGCGGCGCTGTCGGCGGCATGCGTGCGCTGATCCGCATGGCCTGTGCACAGGCCAGCGAGCGCAAGCAGTTCGGCCAGTCGATCGCCGAATTCGGCCTGGTGCGCGAGAAGATCGCACAGATGACCGCCGATTGCTTCGCTGCCGAAAGCACGGTGTGGATGGTGGCGCACCTGATCGACAGCGGCCGCACCGACTACTCGGTGGAAGCGGCGATGAGCAAGATCTTCGCCAGCGAAGCGGTGCAGCGTAGCTGCTACGAGGCACTGCAGATCGCCGCAGGCAACGGCTTCATGCGCGAACTGCCGTACGAGCAGATGACCCGCGATACGCGCATCCTGTCGATCTTTGAGGGCACCAACGAGATCCTGCGCCTGTATGTGGCCCTGAATGGGCTGAAGGGCGTGGGCGCGACGCTGAGTGAACTGCAGACTGCGGTCGGCGGTATTTTCAACGACCCGATCAAGGGCTTCGGCGTGCTCAGCGACTATGCCGGCCGCCGCGTGCGCGAGGCTACCGGCTATGGCACCGGCCGTATCCGCGCACCGCTCAACGATGCACTGCGGCCTTTGGCGCGGCTGTGCGAGAAATACACGGTGGAACTGTCCAAGGCATCTGATCGACTGCTGCGCAAGCACGGCAAGAAGATCGCCGATCAACAGCACGCACAGAAGCGCGTAGCCGAT
This sequence comes from Stenotrophomonas sp. STEN035, assembly GCF_056759935.1. Classification (NCBI taxonomy): domain Bacteria; kingdom Pseudomonadati; phylum Pseudomonadota; class Gammaproteobacteria; order Lysobacterales; family Lysobacteraceae; genus Stenotrophomonas; species Stenotrophomonas sp. STEN035. The sequence continues at coordinate 106,130 of NZ_JBRRDY010000010.1, read as the reverse complement.
ATCGCCATCGATCTGTTTGTCGGCCTGTGCGTGCTGTCGCGCGTGGAGAGCCTGCTGCAGGCGGGACACCCGGCGGCCGATGACGCAGTGAAGATCGCCCGTCTGTTCGCCCGTCAGGCGCGCCGGCGCATGGCGCGCAACGTACGCGGACTGGAGCGCAACGAAGATGACATCGTCGAATCGCTGGCGGCATCGGTGCTTGAGCGCGGCGGCTACGCCTGGGATGTGATGTAAACCATGTGTTTTGTGGGAGCGGCGTAAGCCGCGAAGCCAGCGCAGCATCCGCCGGGGAAGCTCTGCAATTGCAGACTCCCCGGCAACAGATGGTTACATCAGCTTCGCGGCTGATGCCGCTCCCACAATAAAACCCCGTGCATCGATGCTTTGTAGGAGCGGCGTAAGCCGCGAAGCCACCGAGTTATCCACCGGCGAAGATTCTGCAATTGCAGTCAATCCAGCAACCGAAAGCTGCACCGGCTTCGCGGCTTACGCCGCTCCTACAAGGGCAGGTCGTCCACAGCCAGCTCACCCTCGCGCAGCACCCGCCGCATCAGCGTCCGTGCTTGTCGGTCCAGCCCCAGCACACGCGGCTTCACACCATGATGGCGATAGCGGCTGACCACCTTCTCCAAAGCCGCCACAGCGGTGATATCCCACAGCTGCGCACCGGATAGATCAATCGTCACCGCACGCCCTTCAGCAACACGCGGATCAAAGGCATCAATGAAGGCATCCGCGGACGCAAAGAACACCTGCCCGCGCACCATGTAACGAAGGCTGCCATCAGCCTGATCCAGCGCTTCCACGCGCAGCAGGCGCGCCACCTTCAGCGCGAAGAACACCCCGCTCAGCAGCACGCCCACGCCAACACCGGCCGCCAGGTTGTGCGTACCCAAGGTCACCGCCACCGTCGCCAGCATCACCACACCGGACAGGCGCGGATGCCGTACCAGCGCGCCCAGGCTGCGCCAGTCAAACGTGGACACACTGACCATCACCATGATCGCCACCAGCGCGATCACCGGCACCTGCCCGACCCAGGGCTTCAGCAATACCATCAGCACCAGCAGGAACACGCCGGCAAACAAGGTCGACAGCCGACCACGTCCGCCGTACTTCACGTTGCCCACGGTCTGCCCGATCATGCCGCAGCCAGCGATGCCGCCGAACAGGCTGGCCGTGATATTGGCCACACCCAGACCGGTGCACTCACGATTCTTGGAGCTTGGCGTATCGGTAAGTTCATCGACCACACGCGCCGTCATCATCGACTCCAACAAACCCACCATCGCGATAGCCAAGGCCGGCATTGCAATGATGCGCAGCGTTTCCAGATCAAACGGCAACGATGGCAAACCCATCCACTGCGGCAGGGCGTCCGGCAGTTTCCCCAGATCGGCGACGGTGGGCAGATCCAACTTCAGCCACGAAGCCAGCACGCTCAGCACCACGATACAGATCAGCGGCGACGGAATCGCCCGCACACCTGGCAGCGGCAACCGCGGCAGCCCATAGATCACCAGCAACCCCACCGCCAACATCGCCCAGGTGGCAGCAGTGGCGCCGTGCAGCTGCGGCAGCTGTGCGGCGAAGATCAGGATGGCCAGCGCATTGACGAAGCCGGTACGCACCGAGCTGCTGACAAAGCGCATCAATACGCCCAGCCGCAGCACGCCGAACACGATCTGGATGACGCCCGCCAGCAGGCCAGCCGCAAACAGATACGGCAGACCATGCGCGCTGATCAGCGGCGCCGCTACCAAGGCCACCGAACCGGCAGCCGCAGTGATCATTGCTGGCCGCCCGCCGAACACCGCGATGACGATGCTCAGCACGAAGGAGGCGAACAGGCCGACCTGCGGGTCCACCCCGGCCACGAACGAGAACGCGATGACCTCGGGGATCAGCGCAAAAGTAGCCACGGCTCCGGCCAACATTTCGCGCAGGGGGTTGGCACGCCATTGCGCGAATTCAGAATGCAGGAAGGACATACGGGCTGGCCGCCGGTGCTGGCCGATGGGGTGCGGCAGCGCAGGCAGAATCAAGATGAGGGGCGCGAATTATGCCTGCTTGGGTTACTGGACGCTGCTTGGGCTAGGTTCCGTGAACGCCCAAAGCTACCCCTCCCCAGCCCTCCCCTTTGCTCCGCAAAAGGGAGGGGGCAGAAGCTCCCTCCCTTTGCCGCAGGCAAGGGGAGGGCTGGGGAGGGGTGCTCTTCGCGAACAACCAAAACCCCAAAACCCACCCTGCGGTAGCATTCCCTCCCCCGCATCGCCTTCGCCCCCCATGTCCCACTACACTGGCCCCCTGCTAACCCGCCCTCTGCTCGAGCAGCTGCAAAGCGCTCTGAAGAAAGGCAGCAGCGATGTGAGCGTCTCGCTCGACCTCGGCCGCAGCCAGGAACCGATCAGCCTCAGCACCGACAGCTGGCAGCACCGCGGCAAGCACTACCCATGGCCGGCCAAGCTCAAGGACCGCACCATCTACTACTGGAACGGCGACGAATTCAGCGCCGCCTCGCGCTTCGGCAGCGGCCTGTACAAACTGGTGCCCACCGACTGGGGCATCCCCACCTTCGAGATCGACGGCATCAAGATGTTGGTCAGCGCGCAGATCTCGCCGTTGGACGACGCCCGCCGCAAGGTGGCGCTGGTGGAGCCCCGCGGCAAGCAGGTGCTCGATACCTGCGGCGGCATGGGTTACTTCGCCGCCTGCTGTCTGGACGAAGGCGTGGCGGCGATCCGCTCCTTTGAAAAGAGCCCCGAAGTGCTGTGGCTACGCACCCTGAACCCGTGGTCACCGGATCCCGATGGTGAACACGCCGGCGGCCGCCTGCAGTTGAACCATGGTGATGTCTCCAAGGAAATCGAAGGCATCGCCGACGCCTCGATGGACGCCGTCCTGCATGACCCACCGCGCTTCGGCATTGCCGGCGAACTGTATTCGCAGGTGTTCTACGATCACCTTGCCCGCGTGCTGCGCAAAGGTGGCCGCCTGTTCCATTACACCGGCGCTCCCAACAAGCTGACCAGCGGCCGCGACGTGCCTCGCGAAGTCGCCACCCGCCTGCAGAAAGCCGGCTTCAAAGCCGAGCTGGCGCTGGATGGCGTACTCGCCATACGCAAATAACCAGCTTTTGTAGGAGCGGCGTAAGCCGCGAAGCTCGTACCCCATCATGCCCCAGTCCAATGGATGAATCATTGGCCTCAGCTTCGCGGCTCGCGCCACTCCTACAAAAAAAATAGCTGTATACGCCCCGCCTTCACCTCTTCCGCGCGACACTGCGCATTCCGAAGCGGAGGCAGCCCATGGCAACCGAAACCGTACGCGGCAGAACCGTCACCATCCATTTCGACGGTGAACGATGCATCCACTCACGCAACTGCGTGCTCAGTCATCCGGATGTGTTCGTGCCCAATGTTGTTGGCGAGTGGATCCATCCCGATGCTGTCGCGCCCGAAGAAGTCGAGCTGATCGCGCGCAACTGCCCATCCGGTGCCATCCGCTATGAGTACAACGACGGCACGCACAGCGAACCTGCGCCGGTAGTGAACCTGGTGCATGTCCGTGAGAACGGCCCCCTCGCCTTCAATGCCCCGTTGCTGATCGCCGGCAAGGACGAAGGCATGCGCGCCACGCTATGCCGCTGCGGCGAATCGCACAACAAACCCTTCTGCGACCACCGCCATGTCGAGTGCGGCTTCATCGCTACTGGCGAACCCGCTGAAAAGAAGTCAGAGGCATTGCCGCAACGCGATGGTCCACTTCAGGTCAAGCCGACCAAGAATGGCCCGCTCCATGTCATTGGCAATCTCGAAGTTGTCAGCGGCACCGGGCGCACCATCGATCGCCTCAGCGAAACCTGGCTATGCCGCTGCGGTCACTCCAATAACAAACCGTTCTGCGATGGCAGCCACAGGAAGGCAGGGTTCCAAGCTGAGGGCGAATAGCTTCCAAGCCAGATGATGTCTGTGAGGGAAATCAAGCAATCCATCCGCAGATCGACAGCGCAATGTTGCCCGCCGCCCTGCCCGCACGCATGCGCACAGCTATCCTTCGCATGCAGGCCGCTTGAAATCTGGATCGGAAACATGATCGGGGCAACCGTGACATTCGACGCGTAAGGCATTGGTCTCCCCGTCACGTATTGCAGGTATTCTTTCGGCTTGAATACCAAGGACAGGACCGTCTAGATGAAAAGAGTAAAATTTCTGGCCGCGCTTGCATTGATCTGCGGAGCAGCCCCCGCCTATGCAATGAAAGGCTGCAGCCCCCTTGATGGCACCCACGCTTCAATCGGCTTCGCCCTGAAGGCAATCGAAGCCCGGCAACGTGGCGATAGCCGCGAAAGCCTGGCAGTCAACTCGCCCGCGGAAGGTTTGGACCCGGAATGGAACGCAACCATGGTCAAGGAAACGCTGGATGAAGTGTTTGGTCAGCTGCCGCTCGTCGACGCCGCTGTCTATAGCGGATATCGTTCCTTCATCTGCTACAAGGCTTCGCTGCAGCCGAACAAAGAAATAAACATCGACTATGCCGCGATACACCCCAGTCTCAAGGACTGCGAGTCACGGCAAGGCCCGTTGGAGCGGACGCGTTGTGGTACCGAAGTTGTTGACAACTACATCGAGTCTTTGCAGCAATAAGCGGATACCAGCCTGGTCAACCGCGCGATTACATGCCAACGTCTCGCGGCGGCTGAAAAGTCGCCAGCGAGTGAAGCGAGCATATTCAATATGGGAGTTCTCGCAAAACTCGATTCATTCGAGGAACCGCAAGCCTGGAAGGTCAGCGCTATTGGATATTGCCACCCGCTCGATGGAGTGAAACTCTGGAACAAAGCGAAGTGGAAGGCTCCTTTTTCGGAACAATCCACCGCGATACCGACGCCTTCAAGCGCAGATCCAATTTGCATCTAGAGATCGTAAGAAAGCAGGTCATACCCCGTCACCGCACGCACCACGCGCTGGTGCACCAACGAGCCACTTCCTCCGTTGGTCAGGACCACGATGCCACGCCGCCGTTGCGCATCACCAATGGCGAAATTCTTGAAGATGCCGCTGTTGCTGCCGGAGTGGTAGAACACCGGGCCATCACGGGTCTGCTCGGTATTCCAACCCAGTCCTTTTTCGGTCCAGCGCCCGGGCAAGCTGATCTGCGGCGTGAGCATGGCTTGCCGCGCAGCCTCGCTGATCTCCCACGACGCGCGTTGCCGGCCCGCCATCATCAGACTGAGGAAGGTCGCATAGTCCTGCACCGTCGTGCGCAGGCTGGCTGCCGCGTTGGCGAGGATATCGCCCGGCCATGTCACCAGACCCGGCGGCGCCAGCTTCAACACTTCCGGCATTGCACGTTCGGCATCTTCATATTTCCAGGCAGACAGCGGCTTACCCCAGCGATCCGCAACCTGCTGGGCGACGCCCCATTGGTCGCGAAGGACTTGCCTTGGCACTCCGCCATCAACACGGTCATGCGCGGGATGACCATGGACCGAGCGTGCCGCCAGATCCGCGTTCCATGTATAGCTGCTGTCCTTCATGCCAGCCGGACCAAACAGATGCACCTGCATCGACTCATCCAGGCTCTGGCCGGTGATTGCTTCAACCACCAGCTGCAGCCAGACAAAGGCCTCACCGGAATAATTGATGCGCGTACCAGGCTTCACCATCGGCACCAGCTTCTCGGTTGCCGGCGACTTGCGCCAATCGGGCAGACCCGTCGTATGCCGCAGCACATCGCGCGCGGTGACCAGCGCAATCCACGGATGATCGCCGAGATAGTCCGGCCGGTGGTAACCCACCAGGGGAACATCAAGGTCGATGCGTCCCTGCTCCACCAGCTGCATCACCAGGTAGGCGAACATCGGTTTGCTGAGCGACGCATCCTCGAACACCGTGCGCGCATCCACAGGCGTGCGTGTCTGCGCGTTGGCAAGGCCAAAGCCACGACTCCATGCCACAGCGCCATCGTCAACCACGGCGATGCCAACGCCTGGAACCGCGAAGGCCTGCATGATCCGCGGCAACTCGGCGAGGAAGGTATCGTCCGGAATCCAACTGCTGGCGGCGCCCTTGCACGGGACAGCCAGCGCTTGCGCCGAAGGCAACGCGGCGAGCATGCCCAGGCTTGCGGAGTGGGTGATGAAGCGACGACGACCTGAATCTGTGCGAATCGGCATTGCCAGCAGCCTCCGGTGCGGATTGCTGAGCTTAGCCGGTGTTCCGGGCGCGTTGGGCGAAACATCTGGACGTGTTGTCGCCTGCATGCAGACCCATATCGGCCCAAAAGAACAACAGCGCGGAGCCTCCGCTCCACGCTGTTGTTCCAGCGCCAAGGGGCTGGTGACAGCCCCGTGACTCAGAACGAATACGCCACCGTGACGCGGGCATTGCGACCCGGCTCGCTGTAACGGCCGATGCCGTCATCGTTGACGTAGCCGTACAGGGTATTGGGGCCCTTGTTGATCACCCGCACGCGCTGCCACAGGTAGTACTCGCGATCGGTCAGGTTGTAGAGGCCTGCGGTCAGTCGCAGCTGCGAAGTGATGTTCCAGCTGCCGGTGAGATCCAGCACCGTGTAGCCATCGGCCTTGCCCGTCCATGCCGGTACCACCTGCGTGCCATTGGCCGATGTGGTGTAGGCGTCGCTGGCGCTCTTGCCCCAGGCGTGAGTCAGGTTGGCGCTGATGTTCCACGACGGCGAAGGTGCATAGCGCACGCCCAGTACTGCGCTGGCCGGCACGATGCTCTCCAGCGGATCACCATTGCGCTTCTCGCCCTTGCTGTACGCCGCCGCCATCCGCGACGACCACGCGTCGGCGATCTGCCAGCGCCCTTCCAGCTCGGCGCCCTTCACCGTCACCTTGCCCGCATTGATCGGCATCGTGCTGTTGTAGCTGTACTGCACCGGACCGGTTGGCGTGGTGCGGTAGCCATTGGCATACGGCACCGCCGTGGTCACCGTCTCGATGAAGTTGTCGTACTGGTCGCGGAACACCGAGAGCCCCAACTGCGCGCGATCGGTGGTCCAGCGGTAACCCAGTTCAATGTTGAGGCTTTTCTCCGCATCCAGGTCCGGGTTGGACATCGAGGTATCCAGCTGGATCGGCGCACCGCTTACTGCATCGAACGCGGCGCTGGCGCTGGTCGGCGAATACAGGTCGGCCACGCTCGGCGCACGGAAACCACGGCCCAGCTGCGCCCACAGCGCATGGTCGGGCAGGAAGCGGAACTCCGCCCCCACCTGCCAACTCGGTGCAGAGAAGCGCAGGTCACGCACGCTGCCGGTCTTGTCGACGAAAGTACTGTCTACTTGTGGCGAGTAGTCGTAGCGGTCATAGCGCAGGCCACCGCTGAGCTGCAGGCGTTCGTCGAACAAGCTCAGGCTGTCGCGCACGTACAGGTTCCAGGAGCGTGCATCGGTCTTGGGCACTTGGCGCGGGTCATGCTCCACGCTGGCGATGCCGCCGGCTGCATTCCAACGGGTATCCACCGCGGTGTAGTCGATGTCGCGCTGCTGCCAGGCCAGGCCGTAGCCGATGTCATGCCGCACCGGGCCTTCCACCACCTTGCTGAAATCCAATGCTGCGCGGTCCAGAGTCTGCTCGGTGGCGCGGTCTTCACTGCGCTTGCAGGGAGCGCCACCACCCGGGCAACCGCTGCCAGCCAGAATACGGGTAACGCCACGGCTGTCGGTGATCTGGCGGTCCAACTGCGCATCAAGGGTGTCGAACAAGGCATTGCCTGCACGCCACTGCCAGGTCACGCCATAGCGATCGCGGTCATTGCGATCGTCGCCCCTGCGCTCCAGGTAGCCCGGTGCGTATACGCGGGAAAGATTGTCGACCTCGTTGTGGGCGCGGCCGCGCTCGTACATGAAGCCCAGCGTGTGCGCGTCCGACAACTGCAGATCAACCTTGCCCAGCAGGTTGTCACGCGTGCTGTCGACAGGGTCCGGCGTGCGCCGACCAACACCGATCCGGTCCACCGTGCTGTCGTACCAGCTTTCGCTTTCATGGCCCTCGCGGCGGGTGTAGACCAGCATCGACTCGACGATGCCGGTGCGGTTGGCAAAGCTCAGCGTGCCCATGCTCTCGTCGTTGGAGCCGCTGTAGCCGAACTTCACCCCTACGTGGGTGTCGTTGCCTTCAGGCTTGAGATAGTCCGCCGGGTCCTTGGTGGTGAATACCACCGCGCCGCCGAGTGCGCCGCTGCCGGAGGTGATCGAATCCGCGCCCTTGACCACCTGCAGGCTCTTCAACGTGTCGATGTCCACATCGCCGCGGCCGCTGCGGAAGAACTCGTAGGAGCGCGCCGTCTCCACCGATTCGGCCAGGCTCAGGCCATCGACGGTGATCGCCACGCGATCGCTTTCAAGCCCACGGATATTGAAGCCGTTGTCACCGAAGCGGCCCATGTCGACCACGCTTACGCCCGGGATGTAGCGGATGGCCTCTTCCATGTTGTTGGCCATCTCGGCATCGAGATCGGCGGCGGTGAGAACCGTCACGTTCTGGTTGCGCGACTTGCTCTTCTTTGCCCGCTCGGCCTCGACCCGGACCGTGTCCAGGTTCGAGGCGTCAGCCAGCGCTTCAGCGCGGGCAGTGCCGGACAGGCTGGCCAGAACGGCCAGCGCAAGTAGGGATACAGCTGAATTCATGAGAGATCTCCACAGAAAGGTAATGGCGGGGACTACGCCGTTCCTGGCTGCTCGATCACATGGACCATGCCGGCTGGGTGGGTATCGGCGCCGCGCGGGCGCCGTGTCATTGCAGAAACTGGAACGACCGGTCGCAGGCAGCGAGCGGTACGCAGGGCTCAACGGTTGCCGTTGGCCGAATGGGCGCCGGCAACCGGCTCGGGATCGCGTGCGTCAACGATGCGGTCGCCATTGCTGTCAGCGCGCTCGAACAGGCGCTTGCCTGAAACCTGGTACTCACTGAAGGTCATGCGGCCATCTTTGTCGGCATCCAGCGAATCGAAGCGCACGCCGGCCTGGCGGCTTGCCGCGTCGCGAACCTTGCTGCGCTGCGCATCCAGCCGACCTTCAAACTCGGCGGTGTATTCGGCCAGATCCAGCACGCCATCGCTATTGGTATCAGCAGCGGCAAAGGTGGCGTCACGTGCGGCATCGAACTCGGTGCGCTCCACCAGTCCGTCGCCATTGCGGTCGTACAACTCCAGCATGCCGTTGGCGGTGTGCGAGGTTGGCATCTTCAGCGGATCACGGTTGTCGCTGGCGGCGGTTTCCCCGGTGGCTTCCTGGCTCTTCTCGTAGCCGGCCCAGGTGCGCTCACCGGCGGCATCGAACTCGGCCCGGCTTATGCTGCCGTTCTTGTCGCGGTCCAGCGCCTTGAAGCGGGTATCGGTCTGGCGCAGGTGGCCGGCACGCGCGTCGGCCAGCCGCACATCGAAGCGCTGCAGGTATTCGTCCACGTACTCCTGGCGATCGACGTGCCCGTCATTGTTCGCATCGGTGGCGTCATAACGCTGCCGACGGAACTGCTCGAAGGCTTCCCAGCTCACTGCTCCGGTCTTGTCCGGATCGAACTGGGCCAGGAAGGCGGTGACCGTCGGCGACACCGCGGGCGGTGCGGCGGTCTGCGCCGAGGCAAGCGGGGCCAGCACCGCTGCCAGCATCGTGGCAACAGCAAAGTAGGTTTTCATCTGGGATATCCCTGTTGGAAAGCGGCTCAGGGTTCGAGCACGCGGAAACTGAGCGTGTAGTTGTTGCCGTATTCCGGCGCGGCCGCACCAGCAGGTGCCGGGCCGCGGTAGCGGATCAGGGCCAGATAAGCGCCCGCTTGCTGCAGGGCGAACGAGGCCTTGCCAGCGGCGTCTGTGCTCAGCTCGACCGGAGCCGGCTGGATCTCGTCATCACCGCGTGCGGCGTGGATCTCCACCTTCTGTGCCGGCAACGGCTTGCCGTCGTAATGCACCTCGAAGACGAACTGCTCACCGACATACAGGTCCGATGGGTGGGTCACCGGCACCAGTTCCAGACCCTTGCCGTAGGGCGCCAAGGCTTGCCGGGTCGGCTCACCGGTGGTCAGGTAGACCTCCGAGCGCGACAGGCTCTGGTAATGCGAAAGCACGGTTGCACCAGCCGGCAGCGGCTTGGCCGGATCACGGCTGCTTTCCTTGCGACCATCCACTTCCCAGGTGCGGAACACGGCGCCAAGGCGGTTGCCGGTGGAGAAGCGGTACGTGCCCTTCTTGCCCGGCAGGGTCTGTTCGACCACGGCACGGGTCTTCAGTCGCTGCACCACATCGGGCGCATGCTGCAGGCCATCGGGATCGGTGACGACGAACTCGCTGTTGTCGAACACCACTTCGGGCACGAAGAAATGCTCGGCGAAGCTGGCATCCAGGGTAACCGTGCTGGTCGGCTGCACCTTGAAGGTGGCCGGAGCGAGGTACGGCGTATGCGCCTGGGCAGGCAGTACCGCAGCGGCCAGCAGCAGGCAGGCCAAAGGACGAAAGTTCATCGAAGGGTCTCATGGAGGTGACTGGCGCGATGCCGGCGGCCGATACGTTAAGTCAATTGCGAATGATTCGCAATACCGTCTATCCATGAGCGGCAGCGACTGGTCGAGCCTCCTGTGGCTGCCCGGGGGGCCGGACCAATGGCAACGACTTCAACAACGCGTTCGCGCTGGTCGACCGACGCCCCCCCCCCCAAGCCTTCCTCGCGCCATACCGCAACTTGACCGCACTATGGACGCGGCAAGATGCCCTACGTCATACATCACTGCATTGAGGACCGCAGAAGCAGCGGCATAGCCTCTTGCAAGGATCTCAGCGGCTCAGCGCAAAATGCCCGATGGAGCAACGCATGGAATTCGGGCGCCTCAGGCATGGGGACGGTGCCGAGCTGATGAACAGCGATGCATGGCGTCCAGGAATTCATCACCGCTGCACCTTTAAGGCTTGGCAGGCTATCGATCCCGATCTCCATGTTCCGCTGGGGAATTCCCATAGCTTCCAACTGCCGCTTCACGATGGACATCGTCGTACCGAGCAACATCCGGGCTTGGGGCCACACCACGGCTTGACCATCCCAGAACACGATGTTCCAGATGGTCCCCTCACTGATGTGTCCCTGCCTATCAAGGAAAACAGCGTCATCAAAGCCCCGCTCCACCGCTTGCCGCAGCAGATACGTCTTGGCGATCTCACCCACATGCTTGAGGTGCGGCAGCATCCGCTCGTGCTCTACCAAGGCCATCCTCAGCGGCCCAACTGGACCATTCGAAGGCGCACTTACTCGCACCAATACATCCGGTACATGCCGATCCACCGCCGCTGTGAACTCGCCAGCGGGGGAGTACACGGTAGCGGTCAAGGAAACATCAGCATCTTCACTTGGCAGCGCAGCGCTGAGATGGCCCAGAATTGTTTTATGGGGCAGCGCGTGTTCAAACATCGCCTGCGATGCCGCTCGCAAGCGAGCCAGATGCAGATCGAGGCCACGCACCTGACCGCCGCGAACCTGCATGGCAGTGAAGTGTGCATAACCGGCGAAGGCCAGGGGCGCGAGGTCGCCGGCGCTGGCGAGATGCCCGTTACGCTGGACTGGATTCAATGTGGACGGGTGTGGATTTTCGATGGACATGCGCGTCTCCTTTCAAAGGCAGCACCCAGCCTAAACCTTGACAGCGCTGTTAAAGTCAAGCACCGATGGAAGGAGTGTCAGATGCGCATTGGAGAACTGGCCCGACGCAGTGGGGTGAGCGAAAGGATGCTTCGCTACTACGAACAGCAGGGGCTCCTGCGACCAGCACGCACCGAGGCACGCTACCGTGATTACGGGCAGGCCGAGTTGCAAGCTGCCCAGCGCATCAAGCTCTTGAGCGAATCTGGAATCAAGCTCGACGCCGTCAAAGTATTGCTGCCCTGTATGGTTGACGGACCAGAAGTCTTCGATCTGTGCGACGACATCGTCGCCACCCTTCGCGAGGAAGTAAGAAGGCTGGACGAAAAACTGGATGCACTAACCGAAAGCAGGCGGATCATTGCCAACTTTCTAGCAGGCCTTGATGGTGTCGCACTGGATCCTCGGGCCTGAGCAGCGCCCCATCTTCATCGCCGAGAGCGGCGACCAGCTGACGAAATATGGTTTGGATACGGCGTGGCAGAAGATGATCGCCGCTGCGATGGCCGACGGCGTCATCGCGCATACCGAGCAATCCAGCCTGCACGGACTCAAGCACCGCGGCATAACTGACACGCCTGTCCACAGAGCGGATAGATAGCAGGGTAGCGGGTACGTGGACGAGAGCATGCTCGTTACCTACGACAACGAACCAGCCGTGGTAAATCCTGCAAAAATGCCCGAATTTTCGGGAGAACTTTCGGGAGTCAGCAGTTTCAGCAAGAAACCGAAAAATGCGCGTGAAAGCATAATTTGGCCATCACTGGAAAGCATAGTTTGACCAGATCAACTAGTTCCTGAAATCAGTTCCTCGCCCTGACATAGCTCAGGCCAACTGGACCACCTTGGCTTGTGCCGCCAAGTAAGCTCGATACCGATGGAGCGCGGAGACATCCTCCCCCACCGATTTTTCGATCAGGTCAGCGATGAGTTCAAGCGCCATATCAGCAGTCAACGGACCACCTGGATCAAACGAACACCTTGCCAAACCACGAGCAACCTCGCTGCGCTGCTCTGTCGATAGCGCATCCGGCCGCTCCCTGCTGAGCAGCCTCAAACCCAAAGTCTGCATCCGGTCGTCTGAAAGCTTGGAAAGAACCTGCGCCCGGTGCAACCAATCGACGGCATGGAACTCAGCCATGATCGACTGATCGGCTGGCGAACTGAACTTCTCGTAGATCCGCCTCTCAACATATGTCTCGGTTGGCCACTCGCGCTTTCTTTCATTCATGACATCGAGGAGCCGGATCCGAAAAGCTGCATCCTCGCGCACAGTGCGCCCAATCTCTTCGATTTGGTCGATGCCAAGATCCAGCTGAACTTCCGAATCGTCAACGTCATACATCGGTGTGAGCGCGGGCGCCCTGTTAGTGCGTATCTGCTGCACCAACGAAGGTGTATGTGCTATAGCAGCGGCGAGCTCAGCCTGCGGGGCACTAAGCAGTCGGATCGTTTCGCTATTGATAACTAAACATGACGCAAGAGCCGCCTGACTCGCGTCATTCCCTAGCCACACGAGCGGCGTGTAGCGTGCTTCATTTCCGACAAACGACGTCAGCAAAAATGCATCTTCACCTTCGATAAAGTCCCCCACAGCCCGCTTGTTCGAGAAGCGCACAAACCGCTGCCATGCACCGGGGGCACTCCGCTGCAATCGATTGCATAGCTCAATCGTCGCACGCACATCTGACAATGCATCGTGCGCCTGGCCATGCGCCAGCCCATTAACGCGAGTGATATCTGGGAGCTTGAAGCTTCGCTTACCTTCGTCGGTGAGCGGAACGATAAATGCATCGGACGAACTACCGGCAGCGTCCAGCGCGAGATTCAGTACGTCGGCCCTGCCGCACTCACGATTGCTAGTCAAGTAAGGCGGATACAAGCATTTGTAGAGCGCCTGACGAATAAACTCCTCGTCAAATCGGAGTGAGTTGTAACCCGCGAAGATTGAAGGAGACCAGGACAAGAGCTTGGCCTGTATCGCGGTGACCATCTCGTAGTGAGAAGGCAGAGATGGATCGATGAGTTGCTCAATCCCAACTCCATTGATCCAGAGAGCCTGAGGATGCGGAACTACATCGTCACACAAGCGAGACCTTATTTCGAATCGATCGATCTCTCGGAGTTGATGATCAGTTCTAATTGCCGCGAACTGGATGATCTGGTCGAAGTGCGCCGAGAGTCCCGTCGTTTCCAAGTCGTAGAAAACGAAACTCATGAGAGATTGTTCTCACCCATAAGTCCGACTAAGCGAAATCGCATCGCAGCAGTGCTGACTCGGAACTTCTTGGCAATTGCTTCAATCTGCGTGTCGTCTTCAATGTCGATCTCACCCTCGTCCATCTCCTTGGCGAGAAGCAATTTTGGCATCAGGAGCTCTGCCGCAAAGGTGTTCGCCATTACCTCGTTCTCGTCAATGCCCTGAGATGATATCTCATCACGCAACATGACCCGAATACCTCGATCAACATGCACCGCATCCCTGAGCAAATCAGCATGCAGCATGTGATGACCAAGCTCATGTGCTGCGGAGAACCGCTGGCGATTTGGATGGTGCAGCGCGTTGATACCGATGATAGCGACGCCATCATTGATGTAGGCCATACCCGACAGGTCCTCCTCAAACGGCGCATATTGAAGTGCTATGTCGCGCTTCTTGATGATGCGTTCGACAGGAACCGGTGCAGACTTGATCGCGTAGTGCTCGAGTAGATCTCGCGCACACTTGCGAGCTTCTTCGATTTTTTTTGGATCCGCCTTCACGACTTTCCTTTCCGTTGCGACATCTCGTTCGCCAAAAGACTAGTCATAAGCGCCTTACTTGTTTCACTGATGGGCATCGAAAACGGGACCGCGAGGAGATCTTCAGACAGCCGTGGCTGCACGACAACCTGGGGAACAAGGTCAGCTACTTTCGATACCCCGAGCGCATCTGCGAACCGGTAAAGATGATGAAGCAGAACACTCTGCCTCCCTCGCTCAATGTTGGCAATCGACGCACGAGACATGTTTACCCGCTCCGCCAAGTTGCTTTGCGTCATTCGAAGCGCCTTGCGGCGCGCAGCAATTTGCTGCCCCAACATTACGTATATCTCTTCTTCGCGCATCAAAGATGCTTACATTTTGGCTTGAGCGCGTCAACCTCACAAACATTTTGTGCTTGTTATTGACATTTCAATGTGCTGTTGACAAACATATTCAGGTCTGGCCTCATATTGCTGTGCCAATTCGGCGCAGACGATCTGCAAAGGGCAACACATGACAAAGCGCATTCACGTAGTTCCCCACCCCTCCGGCTGGGCCACCCGCTCCGAAGGCGCAACACGCGTCGGCGGCACACACCGCACTCAAGCCGAAGCGACCAAAGCGGCCAGGAGTCAGGCGATCCGCGAACGAGGAGAGGTAGTGATCCACCGCCCGAACGGACAGATCCGTGATTCCAACAGCTACGGCAACGACCCCTTCCCGCCTAAGGGCTAAGCAGTCCATTTCAGATATCAAAAGGACAACCATGAACACTCAATCAAGTAGCGAGCCGCCCGATCACGAGGCCGAACGCACCCGCGCTGTCGTACGTGTCAACGGGCGGATGATCGAGCTGAACGACACGACCCCCACTGGCCAGCAGATTCTGGCTGCCGCCGGAAAACGCCCTGCCGCCGACTACGCCCTGCTGCGCTGGCCGGAAAATGGTCCGACGAACGAAGTAGCACTCGAAGACATCGTCGAGTTGCCGAAACGTGGGCAGGCGGCAGAGTTCTTTGCGGTCGAGTCGGATGGCGTCCGCTACTTCACGCTTGATGAAGAGCGCTTCGCTTGGGCGGGTCCGCTCGACGTCGAGACTATCCGCCGGATCGGTAGGGTGGATGAGGCCAAGCAACTCTGGCTCGAACGCACCAGCAAGGAGGACCACGAGCTATTGGCTGGCGACGTTGTCGATCTGGATGCGAAGGGCGTCGAGCGTATCTATGCGAAGCTCCCAGTCTGGCACCTGAAAGTCCAGAACCAGAATACCGAGTGGAACCATCCGACCGTCAGCGTTCGTCAGGCACTCATCAAAGCGGGCTACGATGTCTCTAAGCCTTGGGAGATCAAGTTCAAGGTGAAGGATCAGCCCATCCGACCGGTTGCACTGGATGAGGTTTTGGACCTGAGTCTGCCTGGGGTCGAGCGTCTGCGTGTCGCGCCTGCGAATGTCGACAATGGTGACGGCGCGCAGGAGGTGCGCCGTGACTTCAGCCTCTTGGCGGCTGACGCTGCTTTTCTTGATGGGGAGGGCTTTCGTTGGCGGACCGTTGTTGACGGTGATCGCTGGCTGATCGTGGACGATTACCCCCTGCCCCAAGGCTATAACGTATTAAGCTGCGCGCTTGCCGTGCAGATGCCAACCGGGTATCCGGATACTCAGCTCGACATGTTCTATTGCGCTCCCGATCTTCTCGCAGACGGACGAGTACCACCCCAGACCGAGGCTCGGCAACCAATCGATAATGCGCAGTTTCAGCGCTGGTCGCGCCACCGAGGCGCAGGGAGCGCGTGGACGCCAGGCATCGACAACTTAGCGTCTCATTTCGCACTCATTGAGCTTTCGCTAGGTCGGGAGGTCGGCCAGTGAGCGAGCGCATCACATTGGTTATGGCAGGGGCTGATCACAACGCAGCCAAGTGCCACTTGTTCCCCGGCGACGGCAAGGAAGCCGCCGCTATCCTGGTGTGTACTCGCCATCGTGGAGAACGGCTGAAACTGCTTGTGCAGAAGGTCGTACCTGTCCCATACGAAGTTTGCCAGCGAGAAACCCATCGGTTGACTTGGCCGAGTGCCGCCTTCGATGACCTACTGGATCGCTGCGATGCCGACCAGCTCTCGCTCGTTTTGATCCACTCACATCCCAGCGGATACCCTGATTTTTCGGATCTTGATGACGTATCCGATCAGGGCATCATGCCGTATCTCTATCCCTACGGATATTCAGACCATCTGAACGATCTGTGGCACGGCTCTGCGATCATGCTACCCAGCGGCGCGATCAAGGCCAGGCTGTATACCGAACAGACGCAACACGTTCCGATCAACCTCGTTGCAATTTATGGTGACGACCTGCGCCTCTGTTGGTACGACAAGCCGGACCAGCCAGCGGCCATGGCGTTCACCAGTGACATGCGCAACGAAATGGGTCGCTTGTCAGTCGCGATCATCGGGATTTCTGGGACCGGCAGTATCGTGGCAGAGCAGCTCCTGCGCCTTGGCGTTGGCGAGCTCATCGTGATCGATGATGATCGGGTCGAAGAGAAGAATCTCAACCGGATCTTGAATACAACACAAAGCGATGCGGAAGCAGGCCGTTACAAGGTCGACGTTTTTCGGGAGGCGGCAGCGCGAGTCAACCCGCAAATACGCGTTCGGACGGTGCACTTCAAAATCGGAACGATCGAAGCGATCAAGGCTGCCGCCGAAGCGGACGTTCTGTTCTCTTGCGTTGACAGCCAAGGCGGCCGGCAAATCGCGGATCGTCTTGCCGCATCCATGGTCCAGCCTCTCTTCGACGTCGGCGTTCTCATCCCTATCAGACGCCCCGAAAGCGGGACAGTTATCTCCAACATCAGCGGCCGGATCGACTACGTCCAGCCCAAGGGATCGAGCCTGGGTGATCGAAAGGTCTATACACCCCAGCGCCTCGCGCAGGAAGAACTCCGCGAACGAGATCCAGCAGCCTATGCCTCGCAAATTAAAGAAGGCTACATGCCCGGCAGCAACGAAGAGGCACCTGCAGTAATAACTGTGAATATGCGAGCCGCTAGCGCAGTCGTTCAAGAGCTGATTGCACGACTCTATCCCTATCGAATCGAAAGCAACGCGCTATATGCGCGCACCCAATTTTGCCTTGCTGCTGAGGAACACGAGTATTCTGAGGAGAGTTCATTCCCGCGCGTAATTCATGCACATGCGACGCACGGACTCACGACGCCTTTGCTCGGCCTTCCCGCCTTGGAGGATTTGCGATGCAAGTGATGCAATTTCTTTTCCGTGCCTGGGACCGCTTTTTGGGTTGGATCCGGCGCGACCTTAACATCCAAGATGTGCATGCAGATGAAGTTCCGGAAGCAATTGCGCGCGGTAAATTGCTCCGTATGATCGACGAAGGCGAGCCATGGGCTGCCGTCATGATGTGTCCATGCGGATGCGGTGAAATCGTCGAACTCTCGCTGTCAGGAGCTTCAACGCCACACTGGTCCCTCCATCTTGAAGACGGTAAGCCCACACTGTCTCCTTCGGTATGGCGCAATGTTGGCTGTCGCTCACACTACTGGGTGAAACGTGGACGAGTGAACTGGGTGACTTGAAAATGTAGCAGCGTGATGATCGGCCGTCACCATGCATAGCTTTGTGCGCGAGACGGCGCGTATTAGCCGCGTATCACCTGCATGCAGCGGGCACTCCGGCACCAAGCCACGGATGCTCGGCCATTACGTTCACCAGGACAGCTACCCAGAGATTTCTTCCGTAGACAGAACCACGGTCTTTGGCGCGACCTCTAAAAAAATTACTTACGTGCTGCCCTCCCGCATCGAGGAACTCACGGCAGTCCGAAAGTATCTCGGCAGCTTCGTCGTTGCTCTGCTCGTCGTACCGATCGACTAGCTTAAGCCGGCAGAAATGGGAGTCAATAAGATCCCATAAGTTATCGGCCACATTTGCGGGCCTCTCCAATGAGAAGGTCGCCCCTACGCCTTCGAATAGCCTATCTTCGCGCAAATTCACTTTTAAGAACTGCAGATCCGCCACCTCGTCCGCGTAAGCGTAAGCGTACAAAAACTGACGTTTGCCTGCGGCGGAAAGCCAATCATCGTCCTTCGTCGAGTTGCATGTCGAGCAGCAGGGAATGAATCGCCCAGGCTTTTGTAGACACTCTTCAGCCGTTTAGTGCGTACTGCCGTTAAAACTCTATCGGGGACAGGCCGCCATTGGAATCGTGTCGCCGTGACGGGTTGT
Organism: Stenotrophomonas sp. STEN035; assembly: GCF_056759935.1. Classification (NCBI taxonomy): domain Bacteria; kingdom Pseudomonadati; phylum Pseudomonadota; class Gammaproteobacteria; order Lysobacterales; family Lysobacteraceae; genus Stenotrophomonas; species Stenotrophomonas sp. STEN035. The sequence continues at coordinate 87,488 of NZ_JBRRDY010000010.1, read as the reverse complement.
AGAACATCTCGATGTACTGGAAGACATCGGCGCGTGCCTCGTCGTGATTGCTGTAGATCCGCCGCTGAATACGTTCGCGTTTCAACAACTTGAAGAAGCTCTCCATTGCTGCGTTGTCGTGGCATTTTCCTCGCCGGCTCATGCTGCATACGATGTCGTGCTCACGCAGGAAGCACTGCCAGTCTTCGCCGGAGAACTGCGTTCCTTGGTCAGAGTGCAGAAGCAAACCTGGAGCGGGTTTGCGCCTCCAAACCGCAGCGAGCAGCGCTTGCAGAACCAAGTCGGTGTGCTGCGTGGGGCGCGTCGCCCAACCCACCACCTGGCGTGAGAACAGATCGAGCACAACGGCCAAGTACATGAAGCCGTCGTAGGTTCGGATGTAGGTGATATCCGTTAACCACCTCCGCCTAAGCCATAGTTTATGGCTGCGAGGTGTCTACGAAATCCTGGGCGATTCACATCCAACCCGCTGTAGTTGGCCAACCAAATCAAAATGTAAATTCGGGGCTACATTGATGGATGCACCACAGTGATTCCGAAGTGCGGAGGGGGCCTCTTGAGCGCAGAGAAAAGAGATGCCGCCCCGGAAGGGCGGCATCCGCTACCGATCAAAGCGTTACGGACCTGTACTGCGCACGGACAGAATTTACGATCCGACTTTTGTTCTTGTACTTGAGCACTTCTTCAAGCACAGCCGGGTGCTCGTTCGGAACGACTGGAGATATCTCACTAAGTTTGCCAATGCCAAGGCTATTGAACGAGGTACCCAGCCTGAGCGCAGCCGCGCCACTAATCAACCAGCGGTCATGTATGAGAATCTGCCCCTTGTTGTCATAGCCGGCCATTGCGATGATCTCCGTCGCCGGGGGTTCGTCGTCTGACATCAGCTTCCACTGACTTAGGAACATCTCACGATCGAAGTCAGCACCTTCTACGCCCTTTAGGCTTGTAAGTACCGTAACTTGCGCTTCTGGACATTCGGCGAGCACCAGTTGCAGGAATTCGCAATCCGTACAGGAGAAGTAGGCATCACAGAGGATAACGGAGTCGGATGGGTTATTCCTAAGCCAGAAGCGAATGTAATCCATTGCTTCTTGGCGATGCCCGGGCCTGACGATGAGAGCGCCTTCAGGCGCCAAACCTGCAACCGGGATTGATGCGCGAGACTTAGCAGCGCCTATACGATTCGCCGTACTAAGTGCGATCTCACTTGACAGCATGATGACCTCCAGCAGCGGTCTAATGCGGGATTCGGTGTCCACATCGCGCATGCATCTTGACGCCGCGTTCTCTATATACCAGGCAAGCACCGGGTAGGCATCAGGGAGATACATCTCCCCTGCCTGAACAAGTGTGCCAATCATTCTTTCCGGTTCCTTAGGTTGCATCCTGCCGTTCAAAAGCGAGCAAAGATTCCGCTGAGCAGCATCTGATAGGTCTAAGGCGCTATTTTGCTGATCCTTATCCGCATCCTCATCGCCGAGTCGCTTGCGAATTCCTTGAATGGCGATGTCTCGATCAAAGCGCTTCTTCATCTCAAGCCGGGCGGGATCCTCATCTGAGAGCTCAGACACCATCTGCGAGAGATCAGCACTGACAACGTCTGCGAGGTCGACAAGATTCCGCCGCCAGCGAGAGTCTACGTCTCGATGGCCGCTATCGAGCGAGATCTTGAGCGCATCCCTCAGTGCTGTCTTGGCCAGCGCCGGTACAACTTCTCGCACGGCCCGGATATAGTTCTCAAGTCTAGTGTATTTATCATAAGACGAAGGAAGTCCGTCGATTATTGACCTAGCATCTGACAACAACTGCTTCCTTAACTCAAGCATTCGTGCCGGAAGACACTTAGACACCTCAATGAGAACGTAGGCCCGATCAGCCCGATTGCCAACTCCGTTCGCACGCGATATCAATTGTTCCCACTCAGGCTGCTTTGCTTCAAGTATCCGCATTGTCTGTGCAAGGCAGACAATCAGGTAACCGTCATGTTTAATATTTCGTAGATCAGGAAGCTTTGCCCGAGCAAGCTCTTGAGCCTTGATAGCAAAATCTCGCCTCTGCTGGCCCGTTAGTCGGGTCTTGTTGTCCTTCAACGAGATGGCCCGGCACGCTGCCTCCATCAACGCCCAGACCAGCCAATCGTCGCTCACGTTTTCAAGCAGCGCCAGAAGGTCCATGAGGTCCTCGTGATCTGGGATCACCCGGGCCTCTTCCAAGTCTTGTGATGGCTCGCCGGTACTCTTTCGGGACAACATCATCCTGCCTGTACGATAGAAGGCAGATGCTCTTTGCTGAGACGAGAGCTTCTCGAAGTCCTGGAGCGCGGTAACAGTATGCGCTACATACAACGCAGGAGCAGCAAGGGAGATCATTGCTGCAATGTCCGCTTCGCTTCCAGCATCGCCTCCACTTATCAGTGGTCGAATCTTGTCCTTCACAACCCCCTTGCACTCATCGGTACGTCGCTCGCACCAAAACCTCGTAGCCAGATCGGTATAGATGTTCACGCGGGTTGAAGAGCACGGTATAGCGTCGCAAAGCCGGTACATACGGTCCAGGTCAGCCCTCGCCACACCGCCATACTTCATCAATGGCCTGAAAGCCCGCGACATAAGCGCGAGGCAATGAGCAACGACCTCAGCAACAGCTCGCTTCCCCAGCGTCTCACTGCCGTTAAGTACCAAGGCAGACTCATAGATTCTCTCGGACAGCTCAAAATTCTTCTTCGCAAGGATCGGAACAAGAAGATACTGATACTCAACCCGTGCAAAAAGAGACTCAATACTCTCTACCGCAGAGTTGAATGTATCCATTAGGCCGTCGATTCCCTCCTCGGGCTCCTCGGCCACTGCAAAGGCAAGGACATCAATGGCGATGCTGCACACGAAATGAGGGTCTTTTGCGCGCAGCGGAAGCTTACGGAGAAAATGGCTCCACTGCAGCGGGGACTTCGCGGTAACTATTGCTCGCGCTGCCGCGAGTAGAGCAAGGTCCCGCCTGGTGTGATCCTCAATGGCGCCAATTGCCGCATTGATCTCTGACTCAAGTACCGAGGACCACGGCCTCTTACACGCCGCACTTATCACATTTACTCTGGCATCATCCCTCGACATGACGGAATTCAACCGATCGACTACCTCAAGCGCTTGAGTAACGCTATAAGTCGCCAAGGAATGAATTGGCCTCTTGAGAACTCTCCCCTGATTCGCACTATCACTTATTAAGACGTCAATGTTTGCAAGGAGGTCGTTCCTGAAAACCTCGCTAAATCCATCACTCTTCTCAAGCTTGCGATCAACATCAACATCGTCTAAAGCCGACAGCATAATAGCCAAGCAGTCGACTTTAGTCTCAACGCTCCCGATGTTATCTACTTCAAAGTAGGCATCGTTCATGCGCGCTGAACAACGAGCCAAACTGACGCTGTATTCCGCATGCGCAAGTCGCATCTGCAGCAGCGTTAAATCCTTGGACGGGGAAGATCGCTCGATGAGCGGTATCTGGCCCTCAATTCTTCTAAGCAGACTCATCCGAAGACCCTCATCTCCGACGAGACGAAGAGGCGCAGCTAGGTCCGCGAGGTCTACGGCCTTCGGCACGTACTCTGAATTTGCAACCAGCTGATCCAGTGCGTAAGACACAACTTCTGCAGCGTTCTTCTCATCGCCACATAAACCAATCACCCAGCGCAAGAATTGCATGCGCTGGCCGATCTTCATCCCATTTGCTAGGGAAAGAACTTGTTTCGTGGAGGACTGATCAACAACTGAGCGCAAGGATGAAAGTAGCTTCTGTAGTCGCTCGTCCGAGATTTCAGACGTAATTCTGTCCCCCTGTTCACCACCGTCCCTCTGCCCCATGCTCGCGGCAAATGATAGGCGCGCCAGGACTTCATTTTTGGACTTGTCCTTAGAGCGTCCACCGCTCATTGCTGAGTCGAGTATTCTCAGGGCGAGGTCTGGCAGAACGAAGATCAGGTTCTCCGCTATTGAGATAGCCGCGTCGCCGAGCTCATCAAAATTGACAGAGCGAGCTACCTCCCCGATGTACTCGGTGATTTGCGGGTCGACTGTCCCTTCTCTCTCGCGCACCCGCCGGCAGTACTCGGCGAGCAGCGACATACGCGCTTCGTGCGTGGGAGCATTAATGGCTACATCTAACGCCTTTTCATCTTTTCCGAGCGCTGCCAAGGCCCCTACCTCGGCCTGAAGATCTTCGGTCGCCATCAGCGCACCGAACATACTTCGCTCCATTGAAAATCGATATACATCCACAGCGTCCCTGAGCTCTGACGCAGCTCGGACACCTAGCGATGCTCTGCCCCTTAGTGCGGAGATGGACTGCGTGTGCTTTAGTAAGCTGTCATAGTGATCGGCAGATATGCAGCTAACAAGCTCCTTCCGCTGCCCCATGAGACGGTAATACGTCGGCAGGAACTGCAGCGCAATCGGACTTCCCGGGTTTGCCGCAAGGTAGTCGATGAGAACGTTAAGCGCGCGCTCCCGATAGTCTTCTAACAACCCTACGGCAATAGCGCGATGTGCCTCAGACGTAAAAGAAACGACGAGCGTGCCAGGGTCCTCCAGGAGGAACGGCAGTTCACTGCAGGAGGCCCTCAAGGTAACTGCATCCATGCCTGACACGATTCTGACCAGTTCACTCCAAGTAAGCTCTTGCTTTGACTGGCCAAGCACGGCAAGAACCAGCTTGACGTCCGAGTCAAGACTAGGTAACGCGTTGAACTCAAGTTTTACAAAATCGAGATGCTGCTCAATATCGGCGGACAACACCTCCTCTGCGGTGCGGCCAGATGCAATTAGTCGCTTAAAGGAAGCGAGGTTTCCGATGTTTCCGCGACAAAGCTTCTTCACTTGTTCGCGATGAGCAGGAGTCAGCTGCAGATCCGAAAGGTAGCCCTCTGCCTCGTAATCCCCGAACTTTGGAATTGTGAAAGACTTAGTCCTGATGCCCTCGACGTATTGGCTTAGCGTGTCTTCCGACGCGCTGATCAAGAATGAGAAGTTCTCGATCCCTATGGGCAGTAGCTCGGCAAGAATCTGGCGTGCGTCCTCAACCGGCACTTGATGAAGCCCGTCCACGACGACAAAGAGTCGTGATCCGCGGCTCCTCTTTCGCACTTGAAGGACAAGTCGCCTTAGGGAACCCTCATCGAATGGTGTGTCGGGAACGGGATTATCCGAAACAAACGCCCAGAATTGTTCAGCCAAAAGCTGTGTCAGGTACTCCAGCGAGTACGATATTTTGCTAGTTGCTTTTATGAAAAGAGAAAACGTAGTTAGAGGATACGTCCTACAGAAATGCGACAGCAGAATCGACCGCCCCGCACCCTGATCAGCCTCTACGAATACTACTAGGTCATCGTTGAGAAGAAGATCTCTCAAGCTCTCCACGTAATGATCACGAGCTACAAAGTCCTTCGGCAGATGCGGAGGGCAACCGAACTTCGCCTCCAGCGTTCCCTCTGCTACCCCTCCATTTAAAGCAGCCAATCCGGTCACAGCTCCCCCTGACATTAGTCCATTAGTCCTTGCCTTCCGCACCCACATGGTGTGGGAGCCCCTTGTCCAATCTTAGCACTGGGTAGGGGAGATTTAACTTTCATTATTCCCCCAGCCGCAAAGAGTGAATCGCTCGGGATTTCGTAGACACCTCGCAACCATATACTAAGGCTTAGACGGAGGTGGTAAAGTGGGCAAGCGCTCTGGATTCTTCTGTACTACATCGATCTCCACAACCGGGAGCTGAGATACGAGCTATCCCGCGCCACGGCCATGTCTGAATATGGCAAGATCAATGGCAGGTCGACTCGCTATATCTTCCAGCCGCTCAGCTTCGATAGTGCGGCATCTCACGCGACCTGAACCTCCCTACCGAGGAGCTCCACAAGCTCTTGCTCGGCCTGACACCCGTTTAGTCCCACGCAATTCCCCGAACGTGGCCATCTAACACTGGTGAGATAGTATCGTGCCGTCATCGCCTCTCTGCGCTCGCATGTCGCCCCAGGATCAAAGAGCAAAAATGTGGATGCGAAAATAAAGTAAGATGCGAAAACTAGATGAGGATGTCATGAAAAACAAAGCGAAGGATGCAGATTCTGCCGCTAGACGCGCAGCCTATCGCCCGCCGACACAGCATGCAAAAATCAACATGTTTGCGATTCGCTGCTTCCGGGACACTGGTGATGGAGACTACATCGCTGCCAGGTTAGCCATGAGGGCACGACTACACACACAGTATTTGTGGGCTGCCGAACAAGCAGTGGAAAAGTACCTAAAGTGCATCCTCGTTTTGAATCGGGTGAACACGAAAGACCTGTCACACGACTTGGAGCGCGCGCTTGCACGTGTCCACCAAACGCTGGCGCTCGAACTCGAGCTTACCGATCTTGAGCGTAGCGCGTTCAACAGCTTGGTCCGCTGGAATGCAGATCGTTACCTCATCAACTCTTACGTGATCGAGGAGCATGAGCTGGGCGCTCTTGATTTGCTCGTGTGGCGATTGAGGCAGTATTGCGAGCCGCTGGACGTGACTCACTACGCGGATGAGCCTTCCAATGATTTGTTGCGCGCAAACTTAGGGAAGGTGGCGGCGCGCCCTATCGCCATGCCGAAGTTGGGCCACTTGGAAGGAGGGCAACTGGAAAGAATTCTCGCCGACCGAAAGAACCCCGCAAGGCCCGGCCTAGTGTGGAGAAACCTTCGGTTCTCCACCGCCCATCGCAAGCGGGTGCCCATGTCGGCTGGCTGGCGCTGCGTGAACTCACCGCTTTACCTTGCTCAAGAAGGAAAAGAAGCGAGAGTGATTGCCGAGGTAGGGCGCTTGATGAGGTTGTGACTGCCGCCTCCCCGCATACTTGATCCGGGCATTCTAAAATCCCCCCCGGAGAGGCCCCCAAAGCTTTGCATGCGAAATTTAAATTCGAGCATCGTCAACAGATGCCTAGCACCGCACACGTCTGGTCAACCATTCGTTCGATCATGTCTCGCGAACCATGCCCAAGCGTTCCAATGCATATCGGATTAGCTATCTCGCCTCTAGCATCTAGCTCGGCCAAGTGCTCCTCAAAGATGCGCTCATCTATTTCTTGACGGACCCCGTCCAGATACCACCAGGACCAGAAGCAGAAATGTAGGGCAGAAAAAATTTCGTTTCTCGACGGCATCAATTGTTCATGCGCCCGTATCACCCTCGGCAATATCGAGAAAGCAGAGGCACAAGCTACCGCATGCCTCTCATCGTTGTGGGAGAGCTCTGCGATCCTGGCTACTGCGAGCAAGGCGATTGACGCATCCAGCGAGCACAAGGCACGCAACGCACGCAGTTCATTGTTTCCGATTTCCGCTAGTACAGGCACCCTATCCCGTGAGGGACGCCAAGCAAGAAATAGGACGTCCCGCACCTGCTTTTCGGTACCCGCGAGAATCCGGCAATAGAATTCAGGATCGCGAGGCGCTGGCTCCTCCATGAGAAGCCAAAACGAGTGATCACGCAAATAGCTGACTTTCGCATGGCAATCAGTCAATTCACTGATCCGATCAATTGTCTGATCTGATGGGAGCGCCGAACCATTCGCCCAGCGGCGGCATACCCCGCTCCACATTTCTTTGCCGAAGCTATCAACTTTTCTAGAACCTAGAAGCAGCCTCTCGAGCTGATTTCCTGAACCTGCTTTGGTTGCGATTAGTGCCTCTTTGAAACACGCCATTCCACGGCATCGACGGACGCGCTGCCGGTGCGCTGCGAGGAAATCTGAGTTAACCGGGTCCCTGAACGCCATATCGACCACCTCTAGAGCCAGAGTGCGAGTACAAGATCCGAGACATCCTGTACTCGATTGCGTCGTGTGTTGAACGGCGCTAGTTTTATCCAAGGGCACCAAGGTGTCGAGCATACGAATGTTGTTCGGCCCGTTCGACGTGTTCCAAGCGCCTCTGACACAAGCCATCAGACCGACAGCCTGTGATGTAGCTGACTAGGAAACTGCATTGAACAGCATTCCGAAATTTCTGTCAGATGAATGCATGGACGGACTTGGACTCACCGAAGAAGGAAAGCGCTACTTGACGGCAGTAGCTTCGTCCCCACCATCTCGCCCGGTAGGCGTTCACCGCATGCGGAATCTGGTCGGCGATGTGCCCGTTCCTAAGTTCGGCAACGTGCTTCGTGTGGAATCAGCTTCGGGAGAGTACTTCTTCCTTCTAGAGATGCTGTGGCGTCGGGATGTGCCTGCAATCTACGACCAGCCTCAAAGCGTGCCCCTGAGCATCATCAATAGGGCCGGCGTCGCTACCCGGGTTAGCTATACCCCTGATTTTTTGGTCGTTCACGAGGACTGCGTGGCTGTCTATGAGCTAAAGGCCGACAGCGCAATTGAAGCGCTTTGCGCAGAGAGGGCAGATGACTGGCATCGAGAGGAAGGTACGTTTGTCTACGTTCCGGCAAGGACGCATTTTGAGAGATTAGGCATTAGGCATCGCGTGGTTGCGAACAGCATGACTTCCGCTGTTCGTGCAGACAATCTAAGAACGCTGCTATCAGTCCGCGATACTTGCGATACTCCGCGGCTAGCACGCCTAAGAGAGCGCGCCGCAAGAATCGTTCGCAGCACGGATCTCATACAAATCGGACAAATTCTTGAGCAACTGCATATCGAAGACGCGACTCCGGTTCTGCAGCTTGTAGATCAAGGAACTATCTATGCCGACCTCGAGCAGAGTCTGCTCAGCGTCCCCGCCAATGTCTGGGTTGCGAATGACCCCAACTTGCCTCCGGTAGTCAGTGCAACCGGCTTCCGGTTCAAGAATGCCATCCTCGTCGATGAAGCTATATCAACCGACCAAGTACCGGATCCAAGACATGTAGCGGAGGTGGCCGCTCGCTTCGCCGCATGCGGTTTGATTGAACCGATGCAAGGCCAACCTGAAAGATCAGCGCGAACAAAAAGAAGGTACATGAAGCTTCTTCGGGAACATAAGGATGCTCCGCAAGTACTCTTTCCGCGCTGGAGTCGGTGCGGAAACCGAAAGCCTCGAGTCTGCCCTGAGCACCTTGACCTTCTCTACCAGGTGATCAAGAAGATCAAAGGGGATCCAAATCTTCCCACTGCATCTAACGGGTATCTGGAGTACCTCTCCCGTTGAAAAAGCCTTTCCCTGAAGGACATTGAAAATCCGGTATCGCAAGCAACATTTCGCCGCCGTTATCGAAACTACGCGGGCAAGGATGACTTCCAGATGACGCGCGGCGGCCGTCGAGCCAGCAATGCCTCCGCTGATTCCATCGATCCGAAGTTCCGGACTCTTCTTCCGACACGGGCTTTCTCAATTGCCCACATTGATCATTACCTGGTCGATATAGGTCTTTTGCTGGGACATGAGGGGCATAAACCCATAACCCGAAGAGCCTGGTTAACCGGCATGGTGGACGCATACAGCGGGGAGGTGCTCGGCATCTGGCTCTCTTACAACGCGCCTTGTCGGAACTCATGCGCGATGGTCATAAGGGATTGCGTGGCGAGGCACGAACGCGTCCCAGAGCTACTTGTAGTTGACGGTGGAAAGGAATTCGATAGTGTTCATTTTACAGCGTTGCTCGCTACCTTGGCGGTGACCAGATTTGAACGACCTCCCGAAGACCCTCGTTTTGGCAAGGAAATCGAACGAATTTTCGGTGCATTCAAGGAAAAGTTCGCGAGAGGACTTCCAGGCTTCATTCCCGGCATCTCGTTCGCACGGAGAATGTCCAGCACGGTCAGCCCAGCGAAGCGTGCACGCCTCTCCTTCGAACAGCTGGTAGATATGTTGGAGGCATACATATTCGATGGCTACAACCTCGAGCCAAAGCCAGACAGTTTCGACAGCCGCCAAGCGATGCGAGCCAAATCCGATGCAAGTCTCCCCTTTGGCGGAAAGAAGGTTAAGCCAGATACGGCTTTTCTGATCCAGACAGCTGTGGATGCTCCTCGCGAATGCTACCAACTTGCCCCAGGCCGCGGCGTCCGCGTTTACGGCACTTGGTATGGCTGTCACGCCCTCTTCGGCTACAGGGGGCCAAAAAAAACCGTTCGAGTACGGATAGAACCGTTCGATAGTTCCATAGCCTACGTGTGTCTGGGCGACACGTGGCTCGTCTGTCGCAGCACGGCCGCACAGATCAACGATGCGCGACCTACTATAGAGTTGATCGCGCGAACGGCCGAAACGCAGTAACTCCGCGGGGCGGCAGCAGCGCTAGCTCGCGAGGCCGAACTGGCAACATATGAGGCACGGAAATCGACACTGACATCATTGCTCGGCAGCGATGTTCCGCCAGATCAGCGTCGACTTGATAGGAGGAAGGACAAGCCCGCATCGAGCGCCGAGAGTACGCCGTCGGAGCGCTTCGGAGACATCGATGACCTGCTGATGGATGAAGGTATGACATGAAGCCCATACTCTTCCCCGCTCCTCTTCAACACCGAAGTTTCGTGGACGCAAGGCATCGCATAACCGAACTTGTTCGATGCTCACCGGGCGGCAAAGTAATTGCTCTAGTCGGTCCCACACAGGTTGGAAAACCCCTGATCTTTGAGCATCTGTTAAGAACGCTCGCCAAAGATCTAGATACAGGCGCGCCCACCATCATGCCCTGGGTGTCACTGGTAGTAAGGACAAGCAATGACGGCCGGATATCACCCAAGCATCTGACACTCAGTCTACTGAAGGAACTTCGTCATCCAATGTATGAGCACATTGGGGAATTTGACGAGCTTAACCACTACCGCCCTTCGAGGGGTAGGGATGAAGGAACCATGAGGGTAGCTCTTGAGTCGGCGCTTTCGGCACGCTCGACGAGCATTGTATTGCTCGATGAAGCACATCACCTAACTCACACGAACAACAAGGACGTTCGAGCGAACGTTATTCAGTCGATCAAGTGCCTTGGCGCGATCGACCGAACATTGGTACTGGTGGGAGGTTACGAGCTAGCCTACCGCGGGTTGTTCGATTCGGCTCACTTTGCTGGCCGATTGGTATGCGTCGAACTGGAACCGTACTCGGAAAAAAAATGCGATCTCATAGAGTGGAATCGGATCCTGAAGTTCTGCAGTAAGTACGTTGCACTACGACCACACTCACTCCTCCTGGACGAAGCCGACCAGCTCCTCCAGGTCACAAATGGATGCTTCGGGCTACTTGAGAAAATTTTGTGGTCCGCTCGATCTCTAAGCGGCCCCACTGGCATAAGCCGCGCTCATCTACGCGCGGCTTACCCCTTAAGGCACGAATATGAAGCAGTCAAGCATGATATTAACTTGGGAAGACGGGCACTCGAATGCATCGTTGTAGGCAAGCCCGTTGAATCCGAAATTTCGACGCACCCAAATAAGCCGAGGAAAGCTAATCGGCCTTTCAAACGCAAGCCGAATCGGATACTGCCAGCTTATCCGGTCGTAGCCAATGAGTAATTATTTCTTGCTAGAACCACTGGGCTGGGGAACTGAGGACATCGAACAGTTTCATTCGTACTTCTATCGATTCTCCCAACTTCATTCCACGACGATGATTCCGATGGCAAAGCACCTTGCCGAATGGTGGCGGCGAAATCATGACGAGGTGATCCCGCTTAACGATGTCTATCTCTACAAAGGAAACCGCCAGCCGTTGTGTGGCTACGGTGATGGTGTCGCAAACTATGTGCGCGTCGTCTCTGCGGCTGCTCACCAACCTGACCTCTATCGCACCACCCTCCTCCCTATCGCTAGTGCGGCCGACGCGGTCGCGCATGGTGCCTTAAAACGAGGAAGGGCGTGGTGTCCTGCCTGTATGTACTGGTCTACCCAAAAAAGTGAGCCCCATTACGACCGTCTGATATGGTCCATTGCGCCGATAGAGCGATGTCCGGTTCATCAAGTTGCACTGGAACACACGTGTCAACACTGTGGCAATCAACAGCTCGCTTATCACCCGAGAGCAGGCATGACGTGCTGCGCAAAATGCAACGCATCATTAGTGCAGTCGCCCAAGACATGGACCAGAAAAGCGCTCCCTGGTTTTGCAGAGGTCGATTGCAAAGCTCTAGTTCAGGCTATCGCCGACGGATCGCTCCGCTCGTCAGTCCCTCACGCGTTTTCAGTTTTCAGCGAAGAGTTACAGTCGCTGGCCAACCCTCTCGTCGGATACGAAAGGAAAAAAGACTGCCCCGAGTTCAATTCCCGCACTTGGCGTCGTGGAAAGAAGCCAACACTATCGACGATGCTCAACCGCTGTCACACCGCAGGCGTGATACTTCCCAACGTGCTAACTGACCCTTATGGCGCAGCGAAAGCAGCTGGACAGCTTTTGATTGACCGACATGCGCTCCCCCTTAACCCCAAACCGCGTCGCTCACCGGAGATGCTCAAGCAAGTTCGCCTGCGCCTGATGGAAGCTATAGCGGAGTACCCCGAGAAACCTTTGGTCGCCTTCACTGCATTCGCACAAGCGCTGGGCGTATCTAAAGGTTTCCTTGCCTACCAATCGCCGGTTCTGTGCAAGGTCTACAAGCAGGAGTACAAAGCTCAAGTCTGCAAAGTCAACAAACAGATCAAGCGTCGAGCAAAAGCTGAACTTACCGATGGGCGGGCGTTTCTTCGCTACTTAGCGGGCGAGTTCAGAAGTCAAGATGACCTGGTCGACCATCTTCTTCTGAATTTTGAAGTGAAGAAGCATGTTGCTCGCCTTTTAGTCTCTGAGGTACTCAAGACGCATGCAAGAATAAAAGCACTGAGCGAAATGACTACGCTAACCATAAGTCAAAGAACCATGTTGCGAAGAGGCCGCGCTTCAGGCTATTTGTGAAGCCTTCGACTTCATATCGTAGGCACCGATCTCGGCCTTTACCACAGCTCATCTGCGGCACGAGTATTCGAGATCACCCGCAGACGATGGTGGAAGAAGTCACAGCTACCATTGAGGGCAATTACGACTGTCCACGCGGCCCCTAGACGGGAGAGCGAGAGCTTCTGCAGGAACTGCTGGGTTACTCGGTCGGCGCAACAGCCAAGATCATCGAGATAACAATGAAACTGTTCCAGATATGCTGGCGCCCAGGATAGGTCAAAGTCTAGAGACGTGTGCTTCCCAACCTATACGAAGTTCACTGGGACAAGAGGGGGATAGCGGTCGCGTTTGCGCGTAGACGTTGCAGGAGAGAGAATGATGCGGCGCTTCTAAATGCTAGAAAATTCTGCAGGCGCGCGCATGAGGACTCCTATATGAGACGTATTCAAAGCTATAGCGCACCCTCATCGGCCCAGCATGACAGCACTGTAATTCGTCGCAGAATCATCGAAGATGATATCGCCTGGTTCCATCGACAACACCTGAACGATTTATCTGCAAGAGTTCTGAGCGAAATTGTACGAGAGAGAATGACGAGTGATCCAAATCACGCGCGCGTTCGACTACTCATGAAAGAAGCAATCGCGCTAGAAGTCGAGAAGCGTGATCACACATATGCTCGCGCAAGACGCAATCTAGTTAAGTAAACAGAGGCCTAGGGAGCTGGAGCGCTATCCCGCTTGAACCTCCTCAGCCACTCGTAGGCGGTGCGCCTACTGTCGCAAGCGCATATACCGCTCTTTCGGCACGCAGCCCTTGAACAAGGACGCGGCCTACAGGCAAAGCTCTATCGCGCGGCGCCAATCGAACATGGTTATGCAGCTTCGGCCTGGCTACTAGGAGCCAGCTTGGCTCGGCAACTGCCATCCTCCCGAGAGCCCTGGATGAATAACCCGCGGACAGATCACAGCTAGCTCGTCGGCCAAGTATTGCTTTCGTAGTCTCATAGTTTGGCCAAACCGGCCAAACTATGCGCAAGCGCGCAAAAAACTAAGTGATTGAAGCTGTTTGCCCACCATCAATCGAAAAGCAACCCTATCCGACTGAATTTAAACGACATTAAATCGCATCACTCCAATCGTTACTCACCGCGTTACTCACGCAAGAAAAACCAAACCAACTTCGAATCCTGTCCGTGACGGAAGCTCTTTCTGCGCGGGAAGCAATGTTCCGTTCGGGCACCCTAACCATCAAGCCCCCGCCCCCGCCCCGCCCTGCAACCCTAGCGCAGCCTATTATCCCCCAAGAGCTACCGGCAGCAGATCTTTCAAAAGGAATGCCCAGATCCCGTTGCCACAAAAACCTGCACACGCCTCAACTTGGCTGTCGAAGCAGGGCTTGGCACCCACGTGCAGCCTGCAGGGAATGATTTCATCCACCCAGCGCTTTGCGCTCGCAACGCCGTACTCGCTTCGGCGCCGGAAAAGCAGCGAAATGTACACACAATGAACCAGCTCCAGGCCACGCTGACTCGAACTTCACAGAGATGAAGGAATCATCTGCGCTCCCTCCAGCGGGACCGGAGGATGTCTTGAAAAAGTCAAAAGGGAGATTTTCCATGGGGTCAGTCGCAATGTACCTGGAAGGGCCAGGCCAGCAACGCCGCTCGGTGAGCATTCTGTCGCGCCAAAACAAGCGATTGTTCACCGGCAGTGTCGACAGCATTCGCATCAAGAATCGCTCGATCTCTGAGATCGAAGTGAAGACGTTGGTAGACGAGAATGGAAACATTGCCGTTCAATCTGACTACGACGGATTCCGCTTCAAGTACCCGGACTCTGAAATCCACTGGAGCCTGGTAATTGGCTGACCAAAAGCCCGGCCCCCGCCGGGCTTTTTCTTTGGTGAGAGCGACGTCCCCCCAAGATTGAGTAGCACAACGGTTTGGAGTCCAATCCTCAATGACAAGGAGATTGGACGTGAAGAAGCGCTTTACCGAAGAACAGATCATTGGCTTCCTGCGTGAGGCTGAAGCAGGCATGCCCATCAAGGATCTTTGCCGCCGGCACGGCTTCAGCGAGGCCTCGTACTACCTGTGGCGCAGCAAGTTCGGCGGTATGAGCGTGCCAGATGCCAAGCGACTGAAGGACCTGGAAGCGGAGAACACGCGCCTGAAGAAGCTACTGGCTGAGCAGGTATTCGAGAACGACGTGATCAAGGACGCCTTGCGAAAAAAGTGGTGACCGCACCAGTGCGCAGGCTGCTGGTGCGGAGCATGGTTGAGAAGGGGTTGAGCGAACGACGAGCGCTGGCGGTAGCGCGCATGAGCGCCAGCGCGTTGCGATATGTGCCCAGACCCGACAACAACGCCGAGCTTCGTGAGCAGATCGCCGCTTTGGCGCAACGGCACAAACGCTACGGTGTGGGCATGATCCATCTGAAGCTGCGGCAGCAAGGGCTTGTTGTGAACTACAAGCGGGTGGAGCGCCTGTACAAGGAAGCCGGCCTGCAGGTGCGTCGTAGGAAGCGCAAGAAGGTGCCAGTAGGTGAGCGCCAGCCGCTGATACGGCCGTCCGCTGCAAATGAAGTGTGGTCGATGGACTTCGTATTTGATCGAACTGCTGAGGGTCGGGTGATCAAGTGTCTGACCATCGTCGACGATGCGACCCATGAGGCAGTTGCCATCGAAGTGGAGCGAGCCATATCTGGCCAAGGAGTCTCCAGAGTGCTGGACAGGCTGGCAGTTCAGCGCGGCCTACCTCGAGTTATCAGGACGGACAATGGAAAGGAATTTTGCGGAAAAGCCATGGTTGCCTGGGCTCACGACAAGGAAATCGCCCTGCGCTTGATCGAGCCAGGGAAACCGAATCAGAACGCCTATGTTGAGTCGTTCAACGGCCGGCTACGCGATGAATGCCTCAATGAACACTGGTTCCCAACATTGCTCCATGCCCGTACCAGCATCGAAAGCTGGCGACGTGACTACAACGAAGAAAGGCCAAAAAGAGCACTCGGCGGGATGACACCTGCCCAGTACGCCGCGCAGCTGGTGGCGAAGACAGATAAGATCAAAACCGGACTCTAAACCCGACCTCTACTCAGGCCGGGGGGACGTCGGGACCACCCTGCGCTTGACCCGCAGCTAGGCTCACCGGCACTGACCAGCAGCTACCTGTACTTGCTCGGCAAAGCCCATTGGTGGATAGCCACGCTTGTCTATGGCGACCAATCCCTTTTCGCCGTAATGCTCTTGTAGCTTGTCTATAGCGCAGGAACACTGGGCTTTCGGGGCACCACTGCTCATGCAGCTATCAATGAACTCGCCCCGGACTTTGTCTAGATCGCTCTTGCAGCCACCGAGTGACACCAGAAGCATTGCTAGCAGAGAGATTCTGATCAGCATGCTTACCGCCTCCTTACGAGCGCCAGTACGGCGATGATCACGAGAACCCAGATCACGCCACTGATCAGCTTGCCGATCGACGGGAACATCACTGCTGGCCACACCAGGGCTTGACCCAGGTTGTAGAAGAAACCCTTGTACGCATAGCGCCCCCAGATATCGAAGCAGATCGCTGCGATGAGTACGGTCACGCCGTACACGCCTATCAAGTACCTCATGTGTTTCCTCGTTGGTTGGAGTTAGTGCGTTTGTTTCAGATGCTCACTGACGGCCTCGAACAGCAGGCGCAGGTCGTCGGGGTTGGGAATGCTCAAGCTGATGAACGGCTCGCCATGGATGCGCACGTGGGAGCCGTGGGCAGTGATCTGGGATAGGCAGCCCAGCAGACGGGTCTCCACCGCCTCGAATTTGGCCTTGCCCCTGATCTGGGCCTCGGTGATCAGCACGCCCTCCCTGGCACCGCCAAACACGGTGTCATCGATAAGCACGACAACGTCTTGAGCCCGCAGCCCGTCTCCGTAGCTGTCCAGAGCCCCTAGGAGCTTCTTCCTGGGGATGTGGGGAGCCACGAACACGCGCTCGAAGGGCTCGTTGCTGAACTCGAGCCCTTCCAGTGCCTCTCGAAGTGAGCGGAGCGGCGGAGCCTCTGAGGCCTTGGCTCGCTCCCTTCGGGGGCCTGGATCAGCCGGCTTCGCCGACGCTTGCGTACGGTCGAAGCGCTCGCGTTGGTCCGGGTCCTTGAGGACCGAATATGCCCTGTTGACCGCCTGCATCTTGGCCGTCGCCCATGCGACGGCGGCCTCGTCCCCTGCCTCATATCGGTCCGGGTGGTACTGGCTCCGTCGGCCTTTGTAGGCCAGCTCAATTTCCCAGAGCTGTGCCTCGGGGCGGACCCCGAGGACTTCGTAGTAGTCCTCTTGTGACATTTGGATATCTGTCAATCCTTAGGCGCACGCGCCTCTTGAAAGGTCTGAGTGGTTGTTACGGGATCAGTTGGACAAGACCACCGCCCCACTATTTGCCATAATGGCAAATGTGATGCGATGATGAAACAGGCAGACTTGGACACCGCTTGCTTCGTGCCGTTTCCATGCCTGCTCCGTCCATTCCAAAATCCGTCTTTGGTCGTCGCCTGCGCGCGGCCCGACTGGAAGCTGGGTTGAGTCAAGCTGACTTGGGGGCCGTCTTGGGCTTGGAAGATTCCAATAGCGCCGCACCACGTATCTCGCGCTACGAGTTGGGGTTACGAGATCCTGATCCCGAAACCGCTGAAGCATTGGCCAAGGCGCTCGGCGTTCCTGTTGCTTACTTCCACGCCACATCTGACGTCTTGGCAGAAGTCATCCTTCTGGTCGCACGTCTTCCAGCATCAAGACAACAAGCCGTTCTGAACTTGATCAAGGGCTACGCAGAAGGCAAGTCCCCTCCTGCGGGCTAGGGGAAGAGTGGGAGATCCTGTTCTTCGTGACCTTGAGCCTCCACCAGGTACCTCCCAGCTCGCAATCTAAGCCGGCTGGCCGCCTCTCTAGCCCGAGCCTTCATGCGCCAGTTTCCATCGGCAGCTGAGCGCTCTACCTCCCGAGCCTGTCGGTCCAGATCAGCTGCTTTGGCACGAGCCAGCGCTGCCCTGGTCATTGACCAGGACGTCTGCGTTTCCTTCATGCTGTTCTCCTAGGTATCCGGGCCTTAGATCTGCCCGAGCTGAGCCATCGAGGTTCCTTGGCGTGCCGACACCACCAAATGGTCGACGACCCTCACCTCCACCATCGCCAGTACTTCCTTTAACCGCCTGGTGATGGCTCGATCCGCTTCTGACGGCTCGCAATGCCCGCTGGGGTGGTTGTGAGCCAGCAGGACCGCTGCCGCGTTCAGGGCCAAGGCACGCTGGAGGACAATCCGCGTATGGATCTCAGCACCACCTATGGAACCTGAGAACAATCGCTCTACGGCGATCAGGCGGTTACGGGCATCGAGGAACGCCACCTCGAAGTGCTCGCGGATTTCATGCCCTAGACGCAGGCGGAAGAACCTGCCTGCAACATCGGGGTCTCCCAGTAGGAGGCCACTGACCATTGCTCTGCTCTCTAGGATCTCCAATGCCTGAGCGAGCACGGAGTTGTCACGTTCGTTCAAACCACCAGGTAGCTCTTCCAGGCGCTGCTTCTGCAGAGCGACGTTCATGCGGCTTCCCCTAGCAGTTCCTTCCAAGCCCTCTGCTTGAGCAATGCCCCCGGGCCGAACCAGGCTGCATCCAAGCGATTCTCCGTACTCTGTGCCCGCCGATGATGGTCCACGAACTCGGTGATGCTGTTGAGCAAGCCGAACGCGGTGCCCTTGCTGGTCTTCAAGCTAGCACCCCTACCCTGCCCGTCATACAGCGCCCGCACCTTGGCAACAGCCTGCTCATTCACGACTGCCTTCCCATTCTGAGCAGCCGGATACGTGAGCAAATTCCGCAGCACGCCATCGACCGAATCAGGGTTCACAGGTGTCTCGCATAGGATCCGCATCCGCTCCACGAAGACATGCCAGCCCTCAACGGCGATACCCAACTGGCATTTGACCCTGTCAGCATCGAAAGCACTGCGATGCGGGACCTTGATGGCTCCGGTTCGATCCCCAACAGCGATCTGCAGGGTGTTGTTACACACCACGCGAACTGAGGTGAACTGGGCGGTAGTAGCCAGCGTTCCGTCACAGGCCGTAGCCAGAAGAAGGTAGCCATTGACCTGATCCTGGCCGTTCAGAGCCACACCCTGCCCAGTACGGGCCAATGCCCAGAACTTCCGCCCACCGCGTAGGACTCCTGCGGTTTCCAGCTCGAAACCGCTGTAGCGCGTCAGGTCGCGGTAGAACTCAAGGATCTCCCGCGGCTGAACTACTTGATAGCGCTTGGACACCACGGCCAACGGTCGCTTGGTGTCAGAGCGATAAAGCACCTTCTGTCCGGGGAATGCCCGCACCGGATACTGATCTTCAGCCTCGGCGGCGAATCGCACTTCGGCCTCCTCCAAGGACCAATTCATGCCGGCACGCTCGCGCCACACTTCAATGGATTGCCCTGGAGCCAGCTGGCTTCCGATGCCATGCCATGGGACTTGGCCTGCATAGGCCATGGTTTCAACGTGATGCATCTCGGTCTCCTTTCATAGACGGCATAACGCACAAAGCCCGGACAGTGCCGGGCCTTGTGCGTCTATCTGGATGGTTGGTTTAGTCGTAGTAATCGCGGCCGAACTGGTCGGGGCGGGTGAACGAACAACGGGCTACGGCCGACAAGATGGCCGCAGCCACAATGAAGACGCAGTAGAGGAACTCGGATTTATCTTTCATGCTTAGTACTCGAAGCGATACGCCAATGCGCGGCGCACACGCAAAGCAGGGGAATCCCGCTTCATCGTAGTAATAAGGGTCTGAAATACGTTTCAATCAAAGACAGCAACGATGAGGCCCAACACTCAAGCTCGACACGCCGAACGGCAACTCCCGGCCGAGGCTGTGTGAAAACCCCTGCGCCACTGGCGATATCTCAGCACCATTCGGTTGGTGCTGAGCATGAAGCGATTCGTCGATGGCGTTGATCGATCACAGGGGCTTTTGTTGCCTGATCGGCTCGAAGATTACGTCCACGAAGACAATCCGGTGCGGGTGGTCGATGCTTTCGTTGATGCGCTCGATCTGAGTGTCCTGGGCTGTGGGACCGTCGATCGCGCCGCTGGTGGCCGGCCCGCTTATCACCCAGCCGCGCTGCTCAAGATCTACATCTACGGCTTTCTCAACCGCATCCAGTCCAGCCGGCGTCTGGAGCGCGAAGCGCAGCGTAACCTCGAACTGATTTGGCTGACCGGGCGATTGGCGCCGGACTTCAAGACGATCGCCGACTTCCGCAAAAACAACGGCACCGCCATCATGTCAGTGTGCAGTCGCTTCATTGCACTGTGTCGGAACATGAAGGTCTTCTCGCATGCTGTGGTTGCGATCGACGGAAGCAAGCTCAAGGCCGTGAACAGCCGAGAGCGGAACTTCACCACCGGCAAGATCAAGGCGCGTCGCGAAATGTTGGACCAGAGCGTCGTGCGCTATCTGGCCGAGCTGGATCGGGCTGATCGTGATCCAGCGCTGCTGCCGGAGGGGCGCGTCCCCCATCTGAAGGACAAGCTGGCGAAGGTACGTGATCAGATGAAAACGCTCGATGCCATCGAACAACAGCTCAAGGGCAAGCCGGACCACCAGATATCACTAACTGATCCCGATGCACGTTCGATGACCTCAAGCGGACGCGGAACCGGCACCGTGGGCTACAACCTCCAAGCGGCGGTTGACGCCGAACATCATCTGATCGTCGCCCCAGATCACCAACGCCGGTAACGATCGCGCCCAACTCTTTGGCATGGCTACGATGGCCAAGGACGCACTTGGAACTCAGCACATGACAGCGTTGGCTGACCGTGGCTACTTCAACGCCCCCGAGATACTGGCGTGTGAGCAGGTGGGCATCATCCCGTTGGTTCCGAAGCCACTAACGTCCAACAGCAAGGCGGAAGGAAGGTTCGACAAGCGGGACTTTATCTACGACCCAGTGGTCGATGCCTATCAATGTCCGGCGGGCGAATTGGCCATCCACCGCTTTACCACCGAAGAGAACGGACTGAAATTGCACAAATACTGGTCGTCGGCCTGTCCCGACTGCCCGATGCGTACCAGATGCACGACGTCCAACTACCGACGCGTTGGTCGATGGGAGCACGAACACGTACTTAAGGCGATGCAGCTCCGCCTCAACGCTAGGCCACAAGTCGCTATCTTGCGAAAGCAGACCGTAGAGCACGTGTTCGGCACGCTCAAGGCGTGGTTGGGTACGACGCCACTGCTCACGAAGACGCTTCCGAAGGTCAGAACAGAGATCAGCCTGGCGGTTCTGGCTTACAACATGAAGCGCATGATCAAGATTGTCGGAATGCAAGGCATGCTGAGAGCGATCGCGGCTTGAAAACTCCGGATGATTGTTTTGACCAAACTGCGTGAGTCGTATGCGCTCTCCCCGAAAGATCATCCGCAAAGGGTTTTTACACAGCCTCGGCCAAGAGCGGCCGTAAGGCTGGGAAAACGCGTTTGCCAAAGGGAAATCGAGCAGCGCCTCGCTCAGCGTGAGTACAGCGCGCGCTGCAGGTAAGGCGCTGTGGCTCCGACGCCCCGGCTCGCTACGTCCTGCGGCACGCCCTCGGCGACGATACGACCCCCCTTCTCCCCGGCGCCCGGGCCTACGTCGATCATCCAGTCGCTGTCGGCGACGACCCGCATGTCATGTTCGACGACGACCACGGTGTTGCCTGCGTCAACCAGTTCGTGCAATTGCACCATCAGCTTGTCCACGTCGAAAGGGTGCAGTCCAGTGGTCGGCTCGTCGAGCACGTATAGCGAGTCGCCACGCTGACTGCGCTGCAGCTCGGTGGCCAGCTTGATGCGCTGGGCCTCGCCGCCGGACAGTTCCGTCGCAGGCTGCCCGAGCCGCAGGTAACCCAAGCCAATGCCGTGGAGCAATGCCAGTGCACGGTGCACGGGCACTTCGTCGGCAAAGAACGACAGCGCCTCGTCCACCGTCATCCCCAGCACTTGGGCGATGTTGCGCCCGTTCCACTCGATTTCGAGGGTCTTTTCGTTGTAACGCTTGCCGTGGCAGGTAGGGCATGGCGCGTAGACGCTCGGCATGAAGAGCAGTTCGATGCTGACGAAGCCTTCGCCCTCGCAAGTGGGGCAACGTCCCTGCGCCACGTTGAAGGAGAAGCGACCCACGCCATAGCGGCGCGCCTTCGCAGCGCGCGTGGCTGCGAACAGCTTGCGCACATGGTCGAACAGGCCGGTGTAGGTCGCCAGGTTGGACCGCGGCGTGCGGCCGATGGGCTTCTGGTCGACGTTGACCAGGCGGCGGATGGCACCCACGCCCGCACCCAGCCGGCCCGCAGTACGCGTTATTGCGTCGGGCAGCGGCATGTCGTCGCTGCTTTCCTCCACCGCCGGCTCGTGGCCGAGGTGCTCGCTCACGAGTTCCACCAGCGCCTGGCTGACCAGGCTAGACTTGCCCGAACCGGACACGCCAGTGACCGCAGTGAAGACCCCCAGTGGGATCCGCACATCGAGGCCATGCAGGTTGTTGCGTTGGATGCCGAGGAGCTCGAGCCAGCCTGACGGGCGCCGAGGCGTGCGCCGACGCGTGGGCACGGAGTCGAACAGATAGCGCCGCGTGTGCGACGCCTCGATGTCGCGCAACCCCAACGGCGGCCCGCTGTAGAGCACGCGGCCACCATGCTGGCCTGCATCCGGCCCCACATCGACAAGCCAGTCGGCGCGGCGCAGCGTATCCAGGTCGTGCTCGACGACGAACAGGGTGTTGCCGGCCGCCTTGAGCTGGCCCAGCACCGCGTGCAGGGCTTCCGCATCGGCGGGATGCAGCCCTGCCGACGGCTCGTCCAGCACGTAGACCACGCCGAACAAATTGGAGCGCGCCTGCGTCGCCAGGCGCAGCCGCTGTAGCTCGCCCGAGGAGAGCGTGGGCGTAGAACGGTCCAGCGCGAGGTAACCGAGACCCAGCCCCTGCAACGCCTCAATCCGCTCGATCAGGTCGCGAGTGATGCGTTGTGCTGCGATCCGCTTCTCCTCGGACAGGTTCGCGGTGCGCCGCACGTCCGTGCCGCCGGTATGCGGCGATCCGCCGGCGGCCACGCGACGGGCGATGTCCTTGCGTCCAGCGGCGCGGCTGCGCGTGGCGGTGGCAACTGGTGTGTCGAACCGGTGCTTCGCCGCGGGCGCCAGGAGTTCGGCGATATCAGCGAGCGGCAAACGCGACAAGGTGCCGATATCCAACCCGGCGAATGTGACCGACAGCGCTTCGCGCTTGAGGCGGCGACCGTCGCACGTCGCGCACGTGGTACCGGACATGAAGCGCGCGACACGCTTCTTCATCAGCGCGCTCTGCGTGTTGGCGAAGGTGTCTAGCACGTAGCGGCGCGCGCCGGTAAAGGTGCCCATGTAGCTGGGCTCGGTTTTGCGGCGCAGCGCCGCGCGCGTTTCAGCAGGTGTGAAACCCGCGTACACCGGAACCACTGGCTGCTCGTCGGTGTGCAGGATCCAATCGCGGTCCTTCTTCGGGAGCTCGCGCCAGGGTTTATCGATGTCATACCCCAACGTCACCAAGATGTCGCGCAGGTTTTGCCCATGCCACGCCGGTGGCCACGCTGCGATCGCCCGGTCGCGGATCGACAGCGACGGGTCGGGAACCATGGCCTCGTCCTTGACTGTGTAAACGTAGCCCAGCCCTGGCAGGTAGGGCAAGCACCCTGCGGCGTGTTGGGCGAGAAATCTTCCGCATACAGCATGGGTTGCCGGGGCGGATAGGCGCCGGCGCGCGAATACAGAATGCGTAGCAGGCTCGACAGCGTGGTGATGCTGCCCACAGTGGAGCGGACGTTCGGCGTACCGCGCTGCTGCTGCAGCGCGACTGCCGGCGGCATACCGTCGATGGCGTCGATGTCGGGTACGCCAACCTGGTCGATCAGGCGCCGCGCATAGGGCGACAGCGATTCCAGGTAGCGCCGCTGCGCCTCGGCATAGAGCGTGCCAAACGCCAGCGAAGATTTGCCCGATCCCGAGATGCCGGAGAACACGACGATTGCATCCCTCGGGAGGTCGACATCGACATCCTTGAGGTTGTGCTCACGCGCGCCTCGCACGTGCACGAAGGCGTCGAACCCGACCGGCGACGGGGACTGGTGTGGCATGGGTTCGCACTCCTGCAGATTCGTGACTATGGTAAACCTGCGCTCGCCGTCCGCGTGAAGGGGGCGTCGAGCCATCCTCACACCGTCGCAACACATCGCTCCACGGAAGCGACTAGTTTGTCAGGCAATAGCGGCCAACTGGCTAGGCGCGCCGATCCGTTGATTTCTTGGCTCAATCAAGTCCTAGGCTTCCAAGTAACGGAGGGGACGTCGTTACTCCGTCAGACCAACAGGAGACAGCTCATGGTCAAGGTTGCGCTATTCGTTCGCTTCGAAGCGAAAATCGGCAAGGAGAAAGAAGTTGAAAGCTTTCTCCTGGGTGGTCTGCCACTAGTTATGGACGAGCCCGCCACGACCGTCTGGTTCGGAATTCGCCTCGGGCCAACAACCTTCGGCATTTTCGATGCCTTTCCCGACGATGCGGGCCGGGAGGCCCATTTCGCCGGCAAGGTTGCAGCGGCCTTGATGGCCAAGGCCGAGGAAATGTTCTCCGAGCCGCCGACCATCGAGAAAGTCGACGTGCTCACGGCAAAGCTACCCAGCTAGGCAAGTGGGGCAAGCCGCCACTCGGAGACGCCTTCGGGCGGCTTCGTTGTTTGCCCAACCAAGTCATTGCCATGCCCTCCCCGTCCCTACGTTCGAAATCCATCCCACGGCTCTGCAGCAACCAAGCCGTGCCTCGGAAATCACTGGTCTCTTAGACGGTCGCACCGCACACGGGCTTGTGTATCGACTTATGCGCGACCCGCGTCCGATGTCTATGATGCCTCCTGCATTTCCCTAGCCTCTCAATCGTTGGCTTCGCCGAGGGCCAAGGCCGACGCCAGAGGCCTCGACGATTCCAGCCTCCTGTGGAGCGGGACTTCGCCCAACGCGATTCCACAGGGCGTGGCTCCGGGACTTGTGACCTGCGTGCTCGCAGGGATTGCCTAAGTTGTCGCTGTCCGCTTCGGGTCGCACGCCCTGCGGCCCGATGCACTCGTTGCGAGACGTAAACCGAAGGTGGCCTGGTCGAACTCTATCGAGGAAGCCACATCACTCTCCGTTGACACTTCAGCAAAGGCAGTCTCGGTTCCAGTCGGTACTGGGACTGGCATCACGAACCTAAGCTGCCTCTAGATCGCTAAATACCTCGAGCGGAATCCGTACAAGCAGCAGATTGCAGTGCGAGCACCCGCTGCTTCCGGATGAGCCTGCACTTATGTCCTGCGCGCTGCCGAAAACCCGGAGGTTTGCTCAAGCCCCATGAGATCGGCCCGACGACCGCTAGCAGACGCTCAATCGCTTGGTCGTCGCCGGTACGGCGCGAACCAGCATCCGATCGGCAAGTGCCGGGACGGGGAGATGCCGCCCCAGTAGTGGCGTTACCTGCTGGTCGGCGAGAAATTGTGAGCTCCACGCGTCCTTGGCCACTGAATCCACGCGATCGCGGCGACGAAGAAAACGCTGCACAGGTAACTGCCTTCCGGCCCTTGCGCGCCACCGGTGAAGGTGTCGAGGCCTTGCGGGCGCAGCGCCACCAGGAGTGCCGGCAAGTGCGCATGCATACCGGCGACGGGCAGTTCGAAGCCGGTTGCGAGCAACCAGTTCCACCCCGCGTGCCAGCCCATCACGCCCCAGATACTGCCAGTCCACAGTGCCCAGGCGCAGGCGAACAGCGAGAACAGGGACGTGCTGAGGATGATCAGGGGCGGCTGGTGCGGACTGAAATGCAGGAAGCAGAAAACGAGCGACACAAGCAGCACTGCCACGGCGACATTAGTCTTGCGCGGCACCACCGACAGCATCCAACCGCGGAAGATGACTTCCTCCACGGTCGCTTGGAACATGAAACTTACTAGCAGCAGACTCACGGGCGAGCGCCATGCTTGCCCCAAGCCTGCGGCCTGCATGCCGCCTGCCATCCAGATCGTGACTACGACCAGCGCGACTGTGCCGAATCCAACGGCAAGTCCGCGCAGGACGGTTTTCAGCCGTACCGGACCGGTCAGCCCGATGCTCGCCAGCGAGCGCCCTTCGACCAAGCGTACCCAGGCGAGCACGCCCGCCAGCGTTGGCGGGAAGGCGCAGTCCGCGAGGAAGGGTTCGACCCGAGCGATCTGTTCCAGCTTGGGCCTATCCTCGGGTCGTTTCGTGTGTTCGATGGCCCGCTCTACGGTTTCCCGCGCATCGGCCTCGCCATCGAGGTCGGCCACCAGCACGTAGAAAATTGCACCGGCAGCACCAGCATCGAGGCCCGTCTCCGTGCGTCAGAAGTCCAGCGCATAGGCGCCGACGGAAGGCGATGAACCGAAGGCCTTTACGTAGCCTTTGCTGAGGACGACGGGGACATTCTCGAAGGCGATCGCACCCTTGTGCTTCAGATCGGGGAGTCGCTCCTTGAGGAAGCTGTAGACCTCGCGTTCCAGCGTCGCGAGCGCGCTGCCCTTCTGGCCGATGAAGGCCTCGGCCTGTGACCAGCAGGGTTGGAACTTTGGCACGTGGTACTGGTCTTGCGGGAGCCCCTACGCGAAATTACAGCACCCAAAGTTGCATCCCCGCCCTCGCTGGTCCATGCTGGGGGGGAGCGCTTGTGGGGCCAAATCATGGTTACGCGTTCTTTTAACTACTTTGCTCTTCGATCAGACTTTGATCGTTCAGCCCACCATCTCGTCGCCACCTGCACAGCATTGGCGTCTAACGAGCGTCAGGCGTTGCTCGAGGGCTTGGCTGATTTAGCAGCGAAAATTGCAGACGGAGTCCAAGGTCATCGGGAAGAAGCGGCCATCCTCATAAGCATTCAACGAGTAATGCAGAGGGTGAAGCGTGAGGTATTCACACACGCAACTTCCCCACTCGACCACAATCCTTCATGGCTCCCTGCCTATCAGTGTGTTATCGAAGCAAGCCAAGAACGATGAAACCGTGCCTCACAGAAACCGAGTTGGAAATGATCCAGAGTGCCTACAAGCTCTATGGGGCAAGTGACGGTTTCTGGATTACTTTCAATATCATCACAGAAGCGGTTACTCAAAGAAGCGATTGTTCCGGGAAGGAAGTGACAGACATGGTCAAGAGTGCGTTTAAAGAGTTGGCTCGAACAGACAGCGCGTTCGATGAAGCTTTTTGAATAACAGTAGAGAAAAAGAGCCCGGCGTACCGGGCTCACGGTGCTACTCCCCAGTAGATGCCTCGGATCATGGCCCCCGCCCTCAGTTCAGTCAACCATTTCTGCGCACTCGGCCAGGAGCTCGGCTGGGTTGCTCTTAAAGCAAGCCGAGCTGCAAATGGGGGATATATAAGGCCCTCACCCGCCCGCTGCGCCATGGGATTGAGTCTGTGCGGGTCCGGTGCTCGTTCGGTCTGGATATGCAGCACTTGGTGACCCCGGTGCACTAGAAGGTCCGAAATCAACCGCCGATGGCAGCGCCACCACAGTAGCTCTGCACACATCAATGCCGTCCGACTTCTCGCGGCAGCAGCCAAGGCTTGTTCAAGCCCATCAGCAAACCCTGCGCTGGCCATGTGGTCTGCGTAGCCCTGAAACGATGAGTTCCTCCACCCGCCGTTCGCCGACCTTGACTGCACTGTTCGCCGCCCTCTAGCCGGGAACCCAATGATAGCCAATGCCTTCCCGAGGCAATTGCGCACTCATCGCGTCGCTGCCGAACCAAGGAAACTTTCGGAAGCCAGGAAACCGTCTGACACCCGGAACTGAGTCGATTTGGTTGGCTTGCAGAACATCGATAAAAGCGCCCCACGTGCCCGTTGAGTACCCCATCGTCCAAACAGTCATGGGTTTTTCCTGCCATCGATCTCAACCCGACTACGCTGGAATTCTTTGCCCAAAGAGCGGGGGCGGGTAGTCTAGAACTTACCTCGACACCTTCGCCTCAGCTGCCCGCTCACCTCTGGCAACAGCGCCAGACCCGGTGATAGGATTTTCCGGTCCGACCGCCTGGCACCTTTCATGAACGAGCACACTTCAACTCAGTGCTTAACTCTGTCCGAGCTTGCCCAGCTGCGGCTCGCGTTTGAGCGCTACGGGACCGGGGATGGGTTCTGGCTCGCTTATACCGACATCCTTGATGCAGCCACCAACAGGCTTGGGTGCGACCGAAATATCGTGAACGAAGAAATGCGGAACGCTTTCCGGAAGTGGGCTAGGGAGGACCCTCAGTTCCTCTGATCGGCCAGAAGCGCCGGCCGTTCCGTCCCCCTGATCAGCGCCTGCCAGACCGTTCCAACGACGGATGCCTATCGGACGATGAGCTGACCGCGCTGCGCCAAGCCTTCGAGCGCTACGGTTCGGGCGATGGGTTCTGGATGGCCTTTGAGGACGTTATGGAACAGGCTGCTACTCGGCGGCGTTGCAGCTGCCAGATCGTGCTCAATGAAATGTGGGCCACCTTCCGCACCTGGTCGAAGAGCGACCCCCGATTCTAGTAGGGGCAAAATGCCTTTCGCCTCCCCTCTGCCAAGCATGGCCAGCCGCCCGGTCGCATGCCCCTCTTGCGGGACGGCGGCCGGAGGTTTCAAATACCGTCTTTCATACCTGTACCGCCGATGGCCTCCTCCCCTCATTTCCAGCTCCTGGAAGAGCTCGTCCACTCCATGGAAAATGAAGTGCAAGACCTCTCGACTGGCGACCGCGTCAGCAAACTCGAGGCCGTACGTCAAGCTGCAGCCCGAGCATTTGCTTGCTGTGAGCAAGCAGATGAGGAGGCAATAGATGCGCTGGTACAGCGCGCCTGCGAAGCGGCCGTAGTACCAACTGACGCAAAGAAGGATGAACTGACGACATTGATTGAGCAGTGACAGACCGCGCCCATCTTTGCTGCCTGTCGCCAATTGGCTGGTAGAACTCGGTGTGGCTCAAGAAAGCAGCCTGCAGGGACTGGTTTAGCCCCCGCTCTCCGCTCCGGTCTCAATCCCAAAGTGCGCCGCAGCCTAGTGCGTGTACGCCGCCTTGATGCCGGCCACGATCACTGCAGCCGGCAATGGCTCGGTCGCCCCCACGTCGTAGCTGTCCCCCAGCACCTGCGCAATCGAGTTCTCGATCACCGGGCCCAGGCTTTCCGCCCGCTTCACATCCCCGATGCAGTGCCACCACTGCGTGTGCCAGAGCACTTTCCCTTCACTGCTGGGCGTGTGCAGATTTTGTGTAAACGGGATTCGGGTAACAGCTGAGGGAGTCGCCCCTCAAACTGGATGGTAAATCGGTTCAGGACTACCTTCCAATCACGGATGGGTAAGGTCCATCGTTTGCTGATGTTTGAGTCGCCCGAGATGCTCTAGACAGACGAACGACAGCTTCTGGCCGCATCCGGGCCTGTCCTAGATTTTGTGTAAACGGGTCACCGGCAGGAAACTGCCATCTGACCTGGAGCTACCATGAGTTCACGAAAACATGAAGTACCCAACGAGTTGCTGAGCAGCTTGTTGGCTAACTACAAGAGACCTGAGGACCTGATCGGCGAGAACGGCCTGCTAAAGCAGTTGACCAAGCTGCTGGTTGAGAAGGCGCTCGATGCAGAGATGACCGAGCACTTGGGGCATGAGAAACACGAGCCGGTGGCCAACGGTGCTGGCAACACCCGCAACGGCCGCAGTCGCAAGACGCTCAAGGGTGAGTTTGGCGAGCTACCTATCGAGGTGCCACGCGATCGCCAAGGCACCTTCGAGCCCAGGCTAATTCCGAAGCACCAGACCCGTTGGAGTGGGTTCGACGACAAGATCCTGTCACTGTACGCACGTGGGATGACCGTGCGCGAGATCCAGGCACACCTGGAGGAGATGTACGGGGCCGAGGTGTCGCCGAGCTTAATTTCATCGGTCACAGACGCAGTGGTGGATGAGGTCAAGGCGTGGCAGGCGCGCCCGCTCGATCCGGTCTATCCGATCGTGTACTTGGACTGCATCCACGTCAAAGTTCGAGACGGTGCAGTTCGAGTCAAGGCGGTCTACCTGGCCATCGGTATAACGATGAGCGGTGAGAAGGAAGTTCTGGGCTTGTGGCTGGCCCAAACCGAGGGTGCGAAGTTCTGGTTGCAAGTGGTGACGGAGCTACGTAATCGTGGCGTGCAAGACATCTTCATCGCCTGTGTCGACGGCCTGAAGGGCTTCCCTGAGGCTATCGAGGCAGTGTTTCCGTACACCACGGTGCAACTATGCATCGTGCATATGGTCAGGCACAGCTTGAACTATGTGTCGTGGAAGCGGCGACTAGAAGTGGCCGCCGACCTCAAGCGCATCTACACCTGCGCCACCGCCGAGGAAGCTGAGCAACGGCTCACCGAGTTCGAGGCACGCTGGGACAAGGAGTACCTGCCGATTGGCCAGTCTTGGCGGCGTAACTGGACACGGTTAACCCCATTTTTCGACTATCCACCCGAGATCCGTAAGGTTATCTATACAACCAACGCAATCGAGTCGGTGAACATGGGGCTACGAAAATTAACCAAGCACCGCGGCGCGTTTCCGAGCGACGAAGCTCTCATCAAGCTGCTCTACCTCGCGTTGCGCAACATCAGCAAACGATGGACCTTACCCATCCGTGATTGGAAGGCAGTCCTGAACCGATTTACCATCCAGTTTGAGGGGCGGCTCCCTCAGCTGTAACCCGAATCCCGTTTACACAAAAATCTGCACACGCTCGTCTCCAGCCGTACATGCACCAAAGGCCTTTGGTCATCCACCGCGTCGCAACTCCCTGACACCCCGGCCCAGCTTGCGGCGCAGCAGGGCCCGCAGGGTCACCCCATCCGAGTACCCGACCTGTGCGGCGACCTGGTCGACGCTGGCGTTCCCGGTGCGCAAGAGATGGACGGCATGCTCCACGCGCAGGTCCTGGAAATACGACAGCGGTGTCTTTCCCAAAACGCTTTGCAGCCGCCGCGCCAAGGTGCGCTCGCTTGTGCCCGCGGCACTGGCCGCCTCGGCCAGCGAGAAACCCTGCGCGAGCCGACGTCTGGCCCAGCACTCGAAGCGCTCCACCATCGGGTCGGCATGCGCAAGGTGGTCGGGAATCACGAACTCGGCTTGCGAACTGCGTGTCTCGACCAGCAGATAGCGTGCCACCAGGGCCGCCAGCGCCGGACTGCGCCCTCGGATGATGCGCAAGGCCAAGTCGACGTGGGCCAAAGCGGCACCCGCGGTGGTGAAGCGTGTCGAGTTCACGATCATGCGTGACTCGTCCAAAGTGACGTTCGGATAGCGCTGCCGAAACATCGGCCCCAGCCACCATGACGTCGTCGCACGATGCCCATCAAGCAGGCCACTCTCTGCAAGCAAGAAACTACCGGAGCAAGCGGCACCAAGGTGCGCGCCAGCGGTGCACCACTGCTGTAGCGCCGCGACCGCGTCGGGCACATCGGGGCGTGTGAGTCGAGCCGAGAGCGTGTCAGGCATCTTGTCGCCAAACGCCGGCACGAGCACGACGTCTGGTTCGGGCACACCATGCGCAGTGACCACGGGGACCGTCAAGCCTTGCGCAGTTCGGATGCGACGCCGCACGCCCACCAGCGTGAGCTCTATGTGCGCGGGAGCCTGTGGCAGCGAGCCCGCCATCGCATTGGCTAAGCCCACTGTGTCAGTGAACGCCGCAAGCCCCAGATCAAACACGCCATCACAAACAAGGAGGTGGAGTTTCATGGCAGTAATGATATCAATATTGTCATTATTGCCAATAGAGATGTCTGTCATGAAGACTCAGACTGCAGTCTCGTCGATCCCTTTACCCACTTTTCCATTTACCCAAAGGAATACAGCATGACCAAGCTCGCCCTGTTTGTTCGCCTCGAAGCTAAACCCGGCCAGGAAGCTGCGCTTGCCGACTTCCTGGCCAGCGCACTGCCGCTCGCCAACGCCGAGTCCGGCACCACGGCCTGGTTCGCATTGAAGTTTGGCCCTTCGACGTTTGGTGTGTTCGATGCCTTTGCCGATGAGGCAGGTCGCCAGGCGCATCTGAACGGCCAGATCGCCGCGGCCTTGATGGCAAACGCAGCGACCTTGCTCAGTTCTCCGCCCAATATCGAGAAGGTCGAACTTCTTGCAGCCAAACTGCCTGCATGACAACTCGGCCTTGACCCAATCAGCTCACGCTGCAGGATGGGGGTCACACAGCCCTACGTGCGACCCCTCACTCGTGTGATGACGAATGAGTTTCTCAATAGCCTCGGGTGGGACTTTCGTATGGTAGCTGTGCGCACGATACGCCTGGGAGTTCTTCCCAGCGCGGAGGCCCTCCTGTCTTGACCGCAGTTCCTTGGACCCGGTGTAGCGTAAGCCTGAATCGCCCCGGGATTCCCGGAGGCTCGTTGGCGTGAGTCACGTCTCCGTGACGTGCTGTCGCTGCTGATAGTAGTTCGCTTCGGCTTCGGCGGGTAGGATGTAGCCGATCGATCCGAGTAGTCGCCGGTGGTTGTACCAATCCACCCAGCGCAGCGTGGCCAGTTCCAGCTCTTCGCGACTGCGCCAGGAACGACGATGCACGACCTCGGCCTTGTACAACCCATTGATCGTTTCGGCCAGCGCGTTGTCGTAGCTGTCTCCGACGCTTCCGACAGACGGCTCGATGCCGGCTTCGGCCAGGCGCTCGGTGTAGCGAATCGACACATATTGCGATCCGCGGTCGCTGTGATGCACCAGCGCGTCGCCCGGACGCCGCGCGTGAAGCGCCTGTTCGAGCGCATCGAGCACGAATTGGGTCTGTTGGCTCGACGACAGCTTCCAGCCGACGATTCGCCGTGCGTAGACGTCGATGATGAAGGCGACGTAGGCAAATCCCTGCCAAGTCGAAACAAAGGTGTAGTCGCTGACCCACAGTTGGTCCGGACGGTCCGCTTTGAACGTGCGATGCACCAGGTCCAGCGGACAGGGTCGGGCCGGATCCGGATGCGTCGTCCGAACCGACTTTCCGCGCACAACCCCGGCAATCCCGAGTTTTCGCATCAAGCGTTCGACCGTGCATCGCGCCACCTCAATCGCCTCGCGGTTCATCTGGCGCCACGTCTTGTCGGCCCCGTAGACCTCGTGGTTCTCCGTCCAGACACGCTGAATCTCCGGCATGAGCGCAAGGTCACGCCGGACGCGCGGCGGCGCCCGGAGCGTGTCCCGGCGCCGCGCAGCATGCTCCCGGTACGACGACGGAGCGATCTGCAGAACGCGGCAGATCGGCTCAACTCCGTAGACGTCGCGGTGCTCGTCGACGAACGAGCGCATCACTTGGTGCGGCGGTCGAGCTCCGCCTGGGCAACATACGCCGACGCCTTGCGCAGGATCTCGTTCGCCTGGCGCAGTTCGCGGTTCTCGCGCTCGAGCTGCTTGAATCGCTCCAGATCCGACGTCGTCGGCCCGGCACGCATGCCTTGGTCACGCTCGGCCTGCCGAACCCAACGACGAAGGGTCTCGGCCGTGCAGCCGATCTTGCCGCTGATCGAACCGATCGCGGCCCACTGCGAGTCGTGGTCCTTCTGGTGCTCCAGCACCATCCGGACGGCCCGCTCCTGTACCTCGGGGGAAACTTCGACTTTCTCATGGCTCCATCCTCTCAAGTGATGGAGCCTCCGGGGAAGCCCGGGCGATTCATACAGTCAAACGAGTGACTTGTTCAGACCTTCCCTAAGGCAAAGCCGGCAACGACCCAATAGCTGTCTGCAATTCATCGAACACGACCCGGACTCTCGCTGGCACAGGGGCG
Organism: Stenotrophomonas sp. STEN035; assembly: GCF_056759935.1. Taxonomy (NCBI): domain Bacteria; kingdom Pseudomonadati; phylum Pseudomonadota; class Gammaproteobacteria; order Lysobacterales; family Lysobacteraceae; genus Stenotrophomonas; species Stenotrophomonas sp. STEN035. The sequence goes on along the minus strand of NZ_JBRRDY010000010.1, from coordinate 53,810 downwards.
CGCTGAGGCCGATAGACATACAAGCCCCAAGCCGGCGGCTCTTCCTTCTGCAGAACCCGCACCAGTTTTCCACTGGCGATATAGGGGGCCGCCATGTAGTCCGCCAATTGAGCAAACGCAATTCCGGCCAATGCGGCGCCCATTTCCATGTCGGCGTTGTCCGCGATGAAGGCTGGCGACACAGGCGTCCACTGGCGTCCTGCACTGAAGTGCCAGGACCACGGTCGCCCGGTATTGATGTCGATGGCCGCTGTCACCGGAAAACCGGCCAGTTCATCGACTCCATCCGGTGTTCCCACCTTCTTGATCAGACGCGGAGCTGCAACGATTGTACGGCGCATATCGGCAGCCTTGCGCGCGACGAAACGACTGTCGCGCATGAACCCGACCCTGACCCCGACATCGATCTTGTCGTCGACCGCATTGCTGATGCGATCAGACAAGCGCACATCCAACATGATGTCGGGATGACGTTTGGCAAAGCCCATCTCTCCGGCAAGGTTGCGGCGGCCTTGATGGCAAAGGCCGGGGAATTATTCTCCGAGCCGCCGACCATCGAGAAAGTAGAGGTGCTTGCGGCAAAGCTGCCCGGCTAGGCAACTCGGCAGGCGTAGACAGCCGAAACCGCCTTCGGGCGGTTTCAATGGCTGCTGGCTCGAAAACAGGGGCCAGTGCCAATAAAACCACCCCTTCGATGGGCGGCTCGACAGAATTGCAGAGGCCCACGACACATCGTCCGCTTTGGGGTCGAAAGCGGCCAAGCTGGCCGCCTAGCACCTCTTAACTAGGTCGACACGGAGGCAACTAGAGCCTCTCCATCCCATCTCGGGATTGGAGAAAGCTATGAAGCGAAGTTCAGGCCCCTCAGCAGCACGCCGTGCCTGGAACCAAGGTAAGCCGGTCGGGCAGAAGGCGCCCCTAAAGCTCAAGGAGATCTGGTCGATTCGAGTCAGGCTTCAGCTCAAGGGCGATAGCCGGCAGTTGGCGCTCTTTGACCTCGCAATCGACAGCAAGCTGCGGGCATGCGATCTGGTTGGGCTGCGGGTCCGCGACGTTGCACATGGCGTGCACATTGGATCGCGAGGATGCGTCATCCAACGCAAGACGAAGCGTCCTGTCCAGTTCGAGATCACGCCGCAGACTAGAGATGCTTTGGTCGCTTGGATCTATAGTCAGAAGCTCGGCCTCGACGATCACCTCTTTCCCGGCAGGCGACGAGGCTCATCCCACCTTTCTACACGCCAGTACGCCCGCTTAGTGAAGGCTTGGGTGCTCAGTATCGACCTAGATCCAGTGAACTACGGGACGCACTCCATGCGTCGCACCAAGGCATCACTAATCTATCAACGGACCAAGAATCTGCGGGCCGTCCAGCTGCTGCTGAGGCACAGCAAGATAGAGAGCACCGTCCGCTACCTGGGGGTTGAGGTGGATGATGCCCTCTTGCTAGCAGAGCAGACCGAGGCGTAGCTCTCCGAAAGCGGCCTTCGACCGGCCGCTTTCGACCCGAAGCGGACATCTGCTGATTGAGGGTATTGCCAACGGACTGTACAAGGCCGAGGTGATCCACCGTCGCTCTTGGCAAAGCCTCGAGGCCGTCGAGCTGGCCACGCTGGAATGGGTGAACTGGTTCAATCTTCGACGCCTGCTGGAGCCGATCAGCAACATCCCCCCAGCCGAAGCTGAAGCAGCCTACTATCAGCAGACCCGTGAGCTCGCCATGGCGGCGTGACTCACACCAACGAGCCTCCGGGATTTCCGGGGCGGTTCAGCCAGCAAATCGCTGGATGTTGACTCTTGACTTTCTGCATGTTAAGCGCAATATCTTGCAAAGTCTTGCAAGAACGTCCTCGAGCGAGGCTGCACGAAGACGGAACTTGTGGGGGTGTGGTATGACAGCGCGCCAGCAGGCGATCTTCACACTCGACGAGTTGGCTGCCTACTTGAAAGTCGGCAAGCGGACGCTTTACCGGCTCGCCTCGCACGGGGAGATTCCGGCCTTCAAGGTCGGCGGGACGTGGCGGTTTCGTCAAAGTGAAATCGATCGATGGATCAATGATCAGATCCAAGCAGGCAGAAAGAAGGAGGTGATACGCACAGATGAGCAGCCAAAGTCAGCGGAACACTCCGTGTCGTCTGGGCGCGCTGTCCGTCGCCGCAGGTAAACGGAGTGAGCGAGAGTCTTCAATTTTTCTGCTGGAGGTGTGACATGGACATTGATTTCAAGAAATTGGCTCCCTGGAACTGGTTCAAGAAGGAGCAGGAAGAACAACAGAGCACTGCCTCGCTGCCGGTGCCGCGCAATGACCTGCCGGTGGCGGGTGGGCCCGTCAGTCCCATCCTGCAATTGCATCGCGAGATCGACCGCCTGTTCGACGACGCGTTTCGAGGCTTCGGTTTCCCGACGCTGGCCATGCCACGCTGGCCGTCGGACTGGCCGGGCATGCTGAAGCCGGCGCTGGACATCCAGGAGACCGACAAGCAGTACAAGATCGCCCTGGAAGTACCCGGCGTCGAGGAAAAAGACATCCAGATCACGCTCGACAACGACATGCTGCTGGTGCGCGGTGAAAAGCGTCAGGAGCAGGAAACGAAAGACGGCGGTTTCCACCGGGTGGAGCGCTCCTACGGCAGCTTTCAGCGCGCTCTGAACCTGCCGGCCGATGCCAACCAGGACACGATCAAGGCCTCTTTCAAGAACGGCGTGCTCACGATCACGATGGAAAAGCGCGAGGCCAGTACGCCCAAGCAGGGGCGCTCGATCCCGATCAACGGCTGACGCTGGGCAGCGCGTTTTCCTCAAACACCACAAAGAGATGAGGCACCGTGATCGGCGGTGCCTCGTCAGATCAATCTTTACAGGAGCATCAGCATGGCCAGAAAACAATGCCAAGTCTGCGGCCAGCCCGCCACGGTGCGGGTGGAAGCCAATCTCAATGGTCGCCACAGCACCATGCTGTTGTGTGACGATCACTATCGCCAACTGGTGCGCCAGCAAAAGCGCACCGTCTCGCCGCTGGAGGCTCTGTTTGGCTCGCGCAGCGGTTTGTTCGAAGACTTCCTCGGCAGCGACTTCTTCCGCATCGGTGACGATGCACCGTCCGTGGCGGCTGATGCCGACGAAGTGGTCGATGCGTCTTTCGGCGAATCCGCTCCCGCAACGGCGGGCACGGCGCGCCGCCGCGGCAGTGGGCTGGCCAGCCGTATCAGCGAACAGTCTGAGGCCCTGTTGCAGGAAGCCGCCAAACATGCTGCCGAGTTCGGCCGGCCCGAAGTCGATACCGAACACCTGCTGCTGGCGCTGACCGACAGCGACGTGGTCAAGACCATCTTTGGGCAGTTCAAGATCAAGGTCGATGACCTCAAGCGGCAGATCGAATCCGAAGCCAAGCGTGGCGACAAGCCGTTCGAAGGCGAGATCGGTGTGTCGCCACGTGTCAAGGATGCGCTCAGCCGTGCCTTCGTGGCCTCCAACGAGTTGAGTCATTCCTATGTGGGGCCAGAGCACTTTCTGATCGGCCTGGCCGAAGAAGGCGAAGGCTTGGCAGCCAACCTGCTGCGCCGCTACGGGCTCACGCCGCAGGCGCTGCGCCAGCAGGTGAGCAAGGTGGTCGGCAAGGGGGCCGAGGACGGCCGTGCCGAGACGCCGACCAATACGCCGGAACTCGACAAGTATTCGCGCGAACTCACCAAGATGGCGCGCGAGGGCAAGCTCGATCCGGTCATCGGCCGCGCGCAGGAGATCGAGACGACCATCGAAGTGCTGGCCCGGCGCAAGAAGAACAACCCGGTGCTGATCGGCGAACCCGGCGTCGGCAAGACCGCCATCGTCGAAGGGCTGGCGCAGCGCATGGTCGCAGGCGAAGTGCCCGAAACGCTGCGTGACAAGCGCTTGGTCGAACTCAACATCAATGCCATGGTGGCCGGCGCCAAGTACCGCGGCGAGTTCGAGGAGCGCGTGCAGAAGGTGCTCAAGGAAGTGACCGAGCACCAGGGGGAGCTGATTCTCTTCATCGACGAGGTGCACACCATCGTCGGTGCCGGCCAAGGTGGCGGCGAAGGCGGGCTGGACGTGGCCAACGTCTTCAAGCCGATGATGGCTCGCGGCGAGCTGAACCTGATCGGCGCCACCACGCTCAACGAGTATCAGAAGTACATCGAAAAGGATGCCGCGCTGGAGCGTCGCTTCCAGCCGGTGATGGTGCCCGAGCCGACGGTAGCGCAGACCATGATGATTTTGCGCGGCCTGCGCGACACCTTCGAGGCGCACCACAAGGTCAGCATCACCGAGGATGCGATCATCGCCGCCGCCGAGTTGTCCGACCGTTACATCACCGCGCGCTTTTTGCCCGACAAGGCCATCGACCTGCTCGACCAGGCAGCCGCACGCGTGAAGCTGTCGGCCACGGCGCGCCCGGTGGCGGTGCAAGAGCTGGAGTCCGAACTGCATCAGTTGCGGCGTGAGCAGGACTATGTGGCTTCGCGCAAGCAGTACGACAAGGCCGCCGAGCTCGGCAAGCGCATCGAGGCCAAAGAGGCCGAACTAAAGAAGCTCGTCGAGGATTGGGAGCGCGAGCGCGCCTCGGGCAGCGCCGAGGTCAAGGCAGAGCACGTGGCGCAGATCGTCTCGCGGCTGACCGGCATCCCGGTCAACGAGCTGACGGTGGAAGAACGCGAGAAGCTGCTGCATCTGGAACAGCGGCTGCATGAGCGCCTGGTGGGACAGGACGAAGCAGTACGTGCCGTGGCCGATGCCGTGCGGCTGTCGCGCGCGGGCCTGCGCGAAGGCAGCAAGCCAGTGGCCACCTTCCTGTTCCTCGGGCCGACGGGTGTGGGCAAGACAGAACTCGCCAAGGCACTGGCCGAGTCCATCTATGGCGATGAGGGCGCGCTGCTGCGCATCGACATGTCCGAGTACGGTGAACGCCATAGCGTGGCACGCCTGGTGGGCGCGCCTCCGGGTTATGTGGGCTACGACGAGGGCGGCCAGCTCACCGAGAAGGTGCGCCGCAAGCCCTACAGCGTGTTGCTGCTCGACGAGATCGAAAAGGCGCACCCCGACGTCTACAACATCCTGCTACAGGTGTTCGACGACGGTCGCCTCACCGACGGCAAGGGCCGGGTGGTGGATTTCACCAACACCATCATCATCGCCACCTCGAATCTGGGCTCGGACATCATCCAGCGTCGGCTCAAGGCGCGTGGTGCCGCCGGCGAGGAGTATGAAAAGACCAAGACGGAGGTGATGGACGTGCTGCGCGGGCATTTCCGCCCCGAGTTCCTCAACCGCATCGATGAAATCATCGTCTTCCATGCGCTAGGCAAGGAGGAGATCCGCCATATCGTCGGCCTGCAGCTCCATCGCGTGGCGCGCAACGCCGCCAGCCAGGGCGTGACGCTGACCTTCGATCAGACCTTGATCGACCACTTCGCGGAGGAAGGCTACAAGCCCGAGTTCGGCGCGCGTGAGCTCAAGCGGCTGATCCGCAGCGAGCTGGAGACGGCACTGGCGCGCGAGATGCTGGGTGGCGGTATCGGCAAGGGCGATCACGCCAGCGCCCGCTGGGACGACAAGGCCGAACGGGTGGTCTTCGAGCGCCAGGAGCCACCCGCGAAGCCGGCCGAGCCTGAAAAGCCCGATGCCGCGAACGTGGCCGAGGCACCGCCGAACGGCGAGAGCAAGCCTAAGCGCAAGAAGAAGCCGGCGGGCGGCGAATCTTGAGCGATGGGAGGCTGTCGTGTCCGACCCCAACGGGCTGACATGGGCAGCCACCCTCGTGTCGCTGGCGGTCGCTATCCCCACAGCGGGGCACGCGATCATCTACAAGCGTGACCCGCGATCGGCCACGCTGTGGGTACTGCTGATCGCCTTGTTGCCGCTGGGCGGTTCGCTGCTGTATGGGCTGTTCGGCATCAACCGTTACCAGCGGCGGGCGCGGCGGCTTTTTCCGGGAGCAGATCATGCTGTTCGGCAAGGCCTCTCGCCCACGATGCCCGAGGCTGTTTCGGCGCCGCTTGCCGGTCTGGCCCACCTGGTGGGACGCGCCACCGGCCAGTCGCTGACCGGCGGCAACCGCATCGAGCCGCTTGTCGATGGCGAGCAGGCCTACCCGGCCATGCTCGCCGCCATCGAATCGGCGCGGTACAGCGTCGCCCTGGCCTCGTACATCTTCGACAGCCAAGGCATCGGGGCGCAGTTCGTCGATGCGCTGCGCCGGGCTCATGAGCGCGGCGTGCAAGTGCGGGTGCTGATCGACGACGTCTCTGCCCGCTGGACGCCCCGCAGCGCCTACCGCGCCTTGCAACGCGCCGGCGTTCCGGCGGCGACGTTCAACCCGACGTTGATTCCCGCGCGCCTGCATGCCGCGCATCTGCGCAACCACCGCAAGCTGCTGGTGATCGATGGCGAGACAGGTTTCACCGGCGGCATGAACATCTGCAGCACGTATTGGCGGCCCGATGCGCCGGGCCAGGCCTGTCACGATTTGCACTTTCGTCTGCGCGGGCCAGTGGTTGCGCATCTGATGGGGTGCTTCACCGATGATTGGTGCGATACCACGGGCGAGCGGCTCAGCGAGGGTTTCTGGGGCGAATCGCCCGCAACGGCTGATGAACAAGGAAACTCTTGGGCGCGCGGCATCGAGGCCGGTCCCGATGATGCCCTGGACAGGATGCGCTGGACCTTCATGGGCGCTTTGAGCGTGGCGAAGCATTCGGTGCGCATCTGGACACCTTACTTCGTCCCCGATCAGCCGATGATCGCGGCGCTAAGCACGGCCGCGTTGCGCGGCGTGCGTATCGAGGTGCTGACGCCCGCAAACGGCGACCATCCCACGGTGCAATGGGCCGCGCGCGCCCTCTACTGGCAGGTGCTGGAGCACGGTGTGCGCATCTTCGAACGGCCTGGCCCGTTCGACCACAGCAAGCTGATGCTGGTAGACGGAGCGTGGTGCTGCCTGGGTTCGGCCAATTGGGATGCGCGCAGTTTGCGCCTCAACTTCGAGTTCAATGTGGAGGTGTACGACACCGCGTTGTCTACGCGGCTGTCATCCCTTTTTGATGCTGCTCGTGATGCGTCGGGCGAGATATCGGCGAAGGCGTTGCGCGCCCGCCCGCTGGCCATCCGCTTGCGCGACGGGGTGGCCCGTCTGTTCACCCCCATTCTCTAGCGACACGACTTGCGAGGAACATTGCCCATGGAAAAGAAAGATCAATGGAACATTGGCTACTGGATCGTCGCCGGCCTGTTGCTGCTGACGCTGCAGAACTACTGGCGGGCGGCGAAGAAGGTCGAGCCCGTGCCCTACAGCAAATTCGAGAAAGCGCTGGCCGAGGGGCGCGTCGCCGAAGTGCTGGTGGCGGACCGCACGGTCACCGGAAGACCGACAAGCGCGATGCCAAGCAGAACGAGGAGCTCAGCACCTTGCTGTCGTCCGTGCGCACGGAGATCGAGATGGCGCAGATCCTGGGTTATGGCAAGAAGGCGGATTTCAAACCCATCTGCGATCAGGTGAAGTCCATTGAGCAAAAGTCGGCTGGTGGCAAAAGCGGCAAGGGATGGTTCGACGAGTTGAAGACGCGCCTCCAAAAGCTGTTTTGAGGTGATGAAGGGGCCGACTGTTCGGTCGGTCAGTCTCGCGATGTTCGCAGTCAGCCCCAATAGATTCGCCTATTTTCACTAACTCATACGAGGCATATCACCATGAATGAGCAAACATCGAATCCCAATGCGACGAACAAAGAAATAAACGAACAGGCCGCGGTAAGCAGCCTTCCTGTCAGTCCAGAGGCCAAGCCTGAAGTCGTCACGGAGGTACAGCCTGAGGTTCAGAAGGAAACGGACTCGCAGGCGGCAGACAGACGTAAACAAGTCCTCGATGAGGCCGTCTCGGCCTTGGCGCTGACCAAATCAGCGCTGGCCGCACTTGACGGCAAGGACGCTGCACGCGCATTGGCAACGCTGGCCGAAGTGACGGGAAAGCTGGAGCTGATCGTTGCGCGCGAACCCACGCTCGCCCTGGCCCCCGTTGATGTGCGCACCATCGTGCACGACTTGTTCGCCAATACGGAAACCATTGAGGCGATGACCGACGAGGCGCTGTATGCCCTCAAACATGGCGAGGTGCAACAGGCACGTCACGTGCTGGCTTTGCTGGCCAGTGAAATCGTGATCGCGGTCACCAACATCCCTCTGGCGTCCTATCCCGCAGCCGTGAAGTCAGTCGTGCCGCTGATCGATCAGGGCAAGATTGAAGAAGCCAAAGCCGCGCTGCAGGCAGCGCTCAGCACGCTGGTCGAGACGCGCAGCGTGCATCCGCTGCCCGCCCTGCGCGCCAGGCTGCTCCTGAAGCGTGCTGAGACCCTGGTAGAAGATGGTCAGCGGAGCGAAGCGTCCAATGAGCGCCTGGAGACATTATTGAACGAAGCGCGGCAGCAGTTGGAAATGGCAGAACTGCTGGGCTATGGAAAGAAGAAGGACTTTGAACCCCTGTATGCTGAACTCAAGAAAGTCAAGCAAAAGACGGCTGGGGGAGGCGGCGGAAAAGGCTGGCTCGATGAAATCAACGCAAAGCTGTCCAAGTTGTTCTGAAACCGCTGGATAGGGCGTAAGAGGGGCGCGTCGCGCCCCTCTCTTGGCTCAGGAGTGTTTGCTTTTTCACCCCATTAGATCTTTAGGAGATATAGCATGAATACAGACACCATCACCGATTCCAGTGCGGATGTGCCCACCAAAACACTGTGTTCATTGACCGAAAATTGGTGGATTTTTGCGTTGCGCGGTGTCTTGGCATTGATTTTCGCAGCCCTTGCGTTCTGGATGCCACAATCGGCTCTGTTGGCCATGACCTTAGTGTTCGGCGCATTTTCCTTGGTCAATGGCGCTTTCAACTTGGTTGCAGCGGTGCGCCATATCCAGAAAAAAGAGCGCTGGGGCTGGCTGCTGTTCAGCGGCATTGTCGGCATACTTACCGGCGTCGTCGTCCTGGTTGCTCCTTGGGTCGCCACGATGGTCATGGCTTCTTTTTTATGGGCTAGCGTGGGGTTCTGGGCGATTTTCACCGGTGTGCTGGAGATATCCGCCGCGGTTCGGCTGCGTCAAGAAATCAAGGGTGAAATCTGGCTTGCCTTCAGTGGACTGCTCTCGATTGTCCTTGGCGCTATCGTCTTGTGGATATTTTTTTCCCGTCCGGTCGAGTCATTCCTGGCCGCAGGCTGGCTGTTGGGCTTCTATGCGGCAGTCTATGGTGTCACGCTTTTGTTCTTGAGTTGGCGTCTTCGCAAAACGCGCCAGGGATAAGAGCGGGTCAAGCTAAATTCTATGGATATGAGCATTTTCGGTTCGTGCCTCCATAGAAATGACATCAAAGGAGTCACACATGCAGATGCAATATAGCTATCGAGCTATCGACAAAGAGTTTCATGAACCATGGCAGAGAGCTTTGGGAAATGTGATCGAGCACGCCCTCAAGCCATTGCTCGACAAACACACTAAGGATTCAGTGCGACTTCAAATCGTCCTTGATCGCGACAAGACCAAGCGGCAATTTCTGGCCAGTGGCTATATGCACCTGCCCGGCAAAAAGATTGTCAGCGTTACTGCATCACATGACGAGCTGAAGCCCCTCGCGAAGATGCTCGCACAGTCGTTGTTCCGTCAGGCCAAGAAGCATTTTGACCGGCTGCATGCTCAGGACCAAATCAAGCGCAAAGCACGACGCGAGCGCTTGCGCGAGCTCAAGGTGCGAATTGCCGCAAAACCCGCGTCAGCCGCCCATGAGGCCAAAGTGACCCGAATGCCTCTACTGTCGAAACTTGAGGCTGTCGCAAGGCGTGAGCTGGCTTATCTGCGTGCCGTCGGCGATTTACCGCGCGATTATCCGACGCTGCGCGACGTGGTGGATGAAGCGATTGTCCAAGCTGAGGTGGAATGGCAATCCGTGCCGGAAGAAAAAGCGGCTTACTTCGGTCTTCTGAAGCATCTGTTCGCCGTCCTGGATCACGAAGTGGCAAACAGCCGGCAATTTGGCGAATTCGTTTCTCTGGACACGCCGGTCGAAGCGGATGCCCAGGACGTCGCCGAGGCCATGGTGGAAGAGGAAGTCTTCGAATTTTATCAGCCCGATGACACACTCAGGCTGGCCGATATCATCGCTGACAGTCAGCATCCCGATGCCGCAACGATCGCGGAACAGCAGGAGCTAGTTGATCGGTCGAGCGAGTTCGCTTTTGCATTCGACCTGCTGAAGGACATGCCGCGTTTGTGGCGGCGCATTTTTCTGCTTATCCGTGTGGACGGGCTGGATGCCAGCAGCGTCTCTGAAATCCTGCTGATTCCTAGTAAGGAAGATACTGTCCAAAGGTGGCTCATGCAGGCCGAAGCGTTCATCGCTGCTCATTTGGAAGAGGCCGGAGTAAGCAAAGACGGGAACGATTGGCTCCAAGGCGTTGATTGGTCGGCATTGTCTGTGACCCGAAGCGCGGCAGCCTCACTGTGGTCCAAGGAGGCGAACCATGAAGAATGATCTTCACCTCGTCTGTCCGCATTGCCAGTCCATCAACCGCGTACCGACTGCGAAGCTATCGGAACATCCCAACTGCGGCCGCTGCCAGCAGCCCTTGTTCACGGGCGAACCCATCGAGTTGACCACGGCGACGTTCTCGCGCCACGTGGAGCGCAGCGACCTGCCACTGTTGGTAGATTTCTGGGCACCTTGGTGCGGGCCGTGCAAGATGATGGCCCCGCAGTTCCAGCAAGCGGCGCGCCAGCTCGAACCCAGGGTCAGGCTGGCCAAGGTCAATACCGAGGCAGAACCCCACCTGGCCGCGCAGTTCGGCATCCGCAGCATTCCGACGCTCGCACTGTTCCAGGGTGGGCGGGAGATCGGGCGTCAGGCCGGCGCCTTGGGCGCGCAGGACATCGTGCGCTGGGCATCTGCACAGGTGGGGCGCTGACCGATGCAGGACTTGCTCGGCGCCACCCTGATCCTGCTGGCGGCATGCAGCCTCGCGGCGGTGGCGACGGCGGCGTTCAGAGTACCCGCCTTGCTGGGTTACCTCGCCGTCGGCGCCTTGCTGGGCCCGTCGGTCAGCGGTGTAGTCGCGCCGGGAGAAGCGCTTGATTTTCTGTCCGAGCTGGGCGTGGCCCTGCTGCTGTTCATGGTTGGGCTGGAGTTCTCCCTCGGGCACTTCTGGCTTTCCCGTAAAACCGTATTGGCGGCCGGCAGCTTGCAGATGATCGCTGTCGCCACGCCACTGACCTTGATGTTGATGTGGCTGGGACAGCCAGTTCAGTGCGCTGCGTTGCTCAGCACTGCGGCGGCCATGTCGTCCACGGCGCTGGTCAGCCGACAGCTGGCCGACCAAGGCGAGCTCACCACCCGCCACGGCCGCAGCGCCATCGCCGTGCTGGTCTTTCAGGACCTGGCCAGCGTGCCCCTGCTGGCCCTGCTGGCGATCTGGGCGCGCGGCGAGTCGCCGAAGATCGAGAGCGTGCTGCTCGAAGTGTTGGGCGTGCTGATGTTGTTCGCGGCAGCGGCCCTCGCCTCCCGTCGTCTGTTGCATGGCCTGCTGGGCTGGGTGGCGCGGCAGGGCCACGAAGAATCCTTCGTGCTGGTTTCCTTGTGCGTGGTGGTGGCTGCCGCCGCTGCTGCACACGCGGTCGGCGTATCCGCCGCCCTGGGTGCGTTTTTGGCCGGCATGGTGCTGGGCGAGAGCGACTTCCGTCACCACATGGAAAGCCACCTCAAACCGTTTCGCGATGTGTTGTCGGGGGTGTTCTTCGTGACCATCGGCCTGCAGTTGGACGGAGCGCAGATTCTTTCGGCACCACTGGCGGTGTTCGCGTGGCTGGCAGTGCTGGTACCGGTCAAGATCGGGCTCAACACCCTGGCCTTGCGGGCGACGCGCCTGTCCGCCCTCGATGCCTGGCGCACGGGCATAGCGTTGGGGCATGGCGGCGAGTTCGCCCTGCTGTTGTTGGGCATGGTCTTGCAGCAGCATCTGATTCCCGCGACCGTCGTACAACCTATGCTGGTCGCGCTGGTGCTCAGCATGGCCTTGGCACCGCTGCTGATCCGCCATCACGATGTACTTGCCCGGTTCTTGAGCCGCACCGGCGGCGTCATTCAGCCACCCCAGGCTGAAGAAGTTGAGATCACCGCGCAGACAGCGCGATTTCGAGACCACGTCATCATCTGCGGCGCGGGCGAGCTTGGCCTGACCGTCAGTGAGATTCTTCGCCACGCCGGCGTGGCGCATCTGCTACTGGAAGCAGACGAGAAGAAGGTAGAGGCCGAGCGTGCCGCCGGCGTGCCGGTGTTCCATGGCGATGCGAGTCGGCCCGATACCCTGCTGGCTGCCGGGTTGGCGCAAGCGCGTCTGGTGGTGCTCACGTTCGCCCATGCCCAGCAAGTGCTGCGCATCGCCCAGGCGATTGCCGAGCGCCGTCCGGCGCTGACCTTGTGGGTGTCATGCAGAAGTACGACCGCGGCCGATGCATTTCGCGCCATGCCCAACGTGCGTGTGTACCAGCAATCCTTTGCCGCAGGCCTTGGGCTGGCGGAACAAGTGATGTCCTCGCTTGGCATATCGGCCGAGCTCGTCGAACGAAACATCAGTGCGATGCGCCGCCGTCTCGACAGCGGCAATGTCGCAGGGAGTCCATCTGCATGAAGTCAACAGGCCGCAATCCATTTCAGGTGTTCCGTGACCAATGGGCCATCATGAGTTTATACGAGCGCTTCGAGCAGGTCGTCGCCCTCGTTCTGTCGGCGGTAATTGCCGTCATCATCGTGGTGTCGCTGTTCCAGCTCATCGCCATCGTCTTCACGCTGCTGGTCCTCGATGCCTTCAATCCCCTGGATCACAAGGTATTCCAGAGTGTGTTCGGCATGATCATGACGCTCTTGATCGCGATGGAGTTCAAGCATTCCATCGTGCGCGTGGCGCTGCATCGGGACAGCATCATCCAGGTCAAGACCGTGATCCTCATCGGCCTGATCGCGCTGGCGCGCAAGTTCGTGATCCTCGACCCCGAGGCGAGCCCTGGCAAGATCGCCGCGCTTGCAGGCGCCACGCTGGCGCTTGGTGCCACTTACTGGCTGCTGCGCGAGCTCGACGACCGCGCCGCCGAGACATCTGAGCATGACCCGTCATCATCCCAGTGACCCGCGCGCGGCGTTGTTGCAACACCCTGGCTCAAACGCCTGCAGACCGGGCTGTTGGTCCTGACCCTGGTCGGGATCGCAGCCGCCGCAGGAAGCCTGCTGTTCGGGGAAAGCGGCCTGTGGCTCGCGCTGTTTGCCGTTGCAGGCACGCTGCTGCTGGAACCGGCAGCCGCATCCGCCTTGACCTTGCGCCTATACCGAGCCCGGGCGCTGCACCCGCACGAAGCCCCGGAAATTTGGGCCCTGTTGCGCGAGCTGTCCGTCCGTGCCGGTTTGCCCGCAACGCCGGTGCCGCACTACGTGCCCAGTGCCGTCGTCAACGCCTTCGCCACCGGATCGAAGCAGGAGGCATCGATCGCTCTCACCGATGGCCTGCTGCGCCGCCTGAGCCCACGCGAGCTGGCGGGTGTGCTCGCGCACGAGATCGCGCACATCGCCAATGAGGATCTGCGCGTCATGGGGCTGGCGGATTCCGTCAGTCGCCTCACGAGCCTGCTGGCCCTCATGGGACAAATCGCGATCCTGCTCAACCTGAACCGCCCCGGGTTCTCCGGAGGCTCCAACCTTTGAGAGGTTGGAGCCATGAAGACGACAGCAACACGTTACTCCCCGGAGCTGCGCGAGCGCGCGGTGCGGATGGTGCTGGAGCACCAGGGCGATCACGGATCGCAGTGGGCAGCGATTGCTTCGATCGCCGGCAAGGTGGGCTTTACGCCCGAGTCGCTGCGCCGGTGGGTGCGCCAGGCCGAGCGTGATCGCGGCTTGCGCAGGGGGCAGACGGTAATCCCCCCATTTTTAGCAGTCGCCAGAAGTGGAGCTAAGCGGCAAGGGCGAGTTTCTGCATCGGCGTGATGCCGCCAGGACGACGCGAGCTTTGGGTGCGTAGTGGGATGGTTTCTGACCGGGCGCAGGTGTGCCATTGGGATTCACCAAGGAGATCGGTGATCCCAGCACAGATTCAAGCATGGCACGGGTGATTGCGCCCGGGCGCAGCAAGCGCGGCGTTCCGTCAGATAGGTCAACAATGGTCGACTCCAGACCTATCTCGCACGTCCCCCCATCCAGGATCAGATCTACCACGTCTCCGAGCGCATCGGCCACATGCCTGGCCCGCGTCGGGCTGACGCGGCCGTAGCGATTGGCCGAAGGTGCGGCAATGCCGTCACCGAAGTGGCGCAGCAGCGCTTGGGCGACCGGATGTGCCGGTACCCGCACGCCTACGGTGGATGCGCCGCCCGTGATCTCGTCGGCCACACCTGGCGCCTTGGGCAGTATCAGCGTCAATGGGCCGGGCCAAAATGCGTCGGCCAACCGCCGCGCTGCGTCCGGGATGTAGCTGGCCCACGCAAGCAGGTGGTGGCTTGCGGCGGTATGCACGATCAGCGGATGGTCCGACGGACGTCCCTTGACGGCCAGAAGCCGACGCTTGGTACCTGCGGATGACCGATCTATCCACTTTGCTGCGTCAGCCTGGTCGTGACTGGCCGACTAGGTGGCGCGGTCATTAATGAAGCCGCAAGGCCTGTCCGGCGGATACTATTTACGGCATCTCTCATCACTTGACCCATGGCGATGGCTGGCCAAGAACTGAATCGCACTTTTTTTGATCTAGCCACCGATGAAAATACCCAAATTGAGACCGCCGAGCTGCTCGCTGATCTCGCCATTGGGGGAAGGACTGGCTGGTCAACCCTGTTAGGTTCCGAGCGCATCCTGATCGTCTCTGAAGCGGGTATGGGCAAGACGTACGAGTGCCAGCGCCAGCAGCAAAGGCTTTGGGAGGAAGGGCGATCGGCATTCTTTTTGGAATTGGCCATGCTGGCGACGGCACCGCTGGAAGGGCAGTTCTCCGCCGAGGAGAAGCAGCGCTTCGACAACTGGAAAGCAGCGCAGACCGAACGTGCATTCTTCTTCCTGGACTCGGTCGACGAGTTGAAGCTCACCCAGCGCTCTTTTGAAACGACCCTCAAGCAGTTCGCCGCAGCCCTAGGCGACAATCTTGAGCGAGCGTGCATCGTGCTGACGACGCGCCCGACCGCATTCGACTTGAATGTTGTTCGAAAGCGGCTTCCGTTTAATCCAGCTCCGGATGTGTTCGTACCGGAGGACTACTTCGCCAACGTGGCGATGAGCGTGAACAAAGAGAAGTCGGCCAAGCGATCAACGCCAGAATGGCGTTTTGTCGCCCTGTCGGCGCTCGACGAGAAGCAGATGCGTGCACTCGCAGTTGCCCAATGCGTGGGGGATCCGGATGCGCTTCTGGACGCTGTCAATGCTCACCATGCTCACGACTTCGCTAAGCGGCCATTGGATTTTTTGGAGCTTTGTGGTGACTGGAAGGTGCACGGACGCATTCGTGCTCACCGCGAACAAGTGGATAGCAGCATCGACATCAAGCTTCGGGCACGCGGCAACCGGCCGGAGCGGACACAGTTGCCGCCACAGCGGGTACGCGGCGGGGCGGCCCGATTGGCTTTGGCTGCCCTCCTCTCGCGAAAACTGACACTCTGGCACAGCAGTGACGACGACCGCGGCCGAGGGGACGCGACCCTGGACGCGGCCAAGATCCTGGACGACTGGTCGGACGATGAGGTGAAAACGCTGCTCGAACGTCCCCTCTTTGGCTTTGCAACCTACGGGCGCGTTCGATTCCACAATCGATCCATCGTCGAGTTCCTGGCAGCGGAACGGCTCAAGTTGCTCGTGGATCGCGGACTTCCGATCCGAACATTGATGCGCCTGCTGTTCGCGACAACACCAGAGGGCCAGCGGATCGTCAAGCCCTCGTTGCAGCCCGTTGCAGCTTGGCTGGCACCCCACATTTCTACGGTTCGCACTGAACTTCTCGAGCGCGAGCCAAGCATTCTGCTGCGATATGGCGACCCCGGTTCGTTGAACCTGACGCTGCGGACGCAGGCGTTGGAGCGATACGTTCACATGTACGGCGCCAGCGGATGGAGGGGGCAGGGAATTCCGAATCTGCAGGTCCAACGCGTTGCGACGAACGATCTCAACGACGTCATCGCCCGCCTGTGGGCTGGCGGCATCAAGAATCCCGAGGTTCGGGAAACGCTGCTTGAACTAATCGGGACTGGGCAGATGACTGGGCTCGCAGGCATCGCCTATGACGTTGCCACCAATCCAGACAACGATCCGCGCGATCGTTTGAATGGGCTTCTCGCGCTCGCGGAACTTCGGGATTCGCGCCTGTCGGCGTTGCTGGAACTGATCGCAGCACCATCGCAGGATTGCCCGGAGGATCTGGCGCGGTCTGTCGTCCACTACCTGTTTCCCCAGCACTTATCGGTTCCGCAACTCGTCAAGACGCTTGCACGCCTATCTCCAAAATCTCGTGAGATCGGGAGCGTCTCAACAATGCTGCCGTTGTCAATCGCCAAGGCGAAGTTGGAACCTATTGTATTGGCGGAGCTGCAACACGGATTAGCAGAACTGGTGTCCAACAGTTGCCGCTGGCACGACCAGTACTACCGGGTCACATCCGATCGTCAGGATCTAGTGCCGGCGCTCCTAGTCGCCAGCCGGCGCCGACTGGAGATGCGAGAAATCGGCTCCGATCTCTTCGATGCCGTCGCGTTAGCCGGATTACTTGCGAGACTGGATCATGACGCGACTGAAGACACTAGGACCCTGAGCGCCGTCCTCACCGACGCGCCGAGCGAGGTTCGGGAGGGCATTTTCTGGGCCAATGACCGCTTGGTCAGGGAGCACTACCCGAAGAACGACTGCGAACCGTTCCTTCGCCTCCATCAGTTTCAGTCGCATGGCGCATACCAGATCGAGCTCCAAAAGGATGCTGACTGGCTGCTGGCAGCGCTGTCCGATACCTCCAGGCCGCTTGAAGATCGCGAACTCGCCTTGGAGACCACCTTGCGCTACTCGGGTGACCACCAAGATCGTCTAGCTTGGCTGAAGCGGCTCGTTGCGATGTCCAGCGACAACGAGGTACTAGAGCTCCGCGCCAAAGAGTACCTGAACGCGGTAGAGAACCCGAGTCCTCCCCCTGCATGGCAGATAGAGAGTGAGAAGCGCAGGGAAAAAACCCAACGGAAGCATGCCAAAAATCTGGCCAGCTGGAAGCTGTTCTGGCGCGAGCTGAAAAATGATCCGGAGACCGCCTTCTCGGAGAACCGCATCGACAACACCAGTTGGAATCTTTGGCGTGCCATGGAGAAGGATGCTCAAGATCGCTCGTTCTCCGGGTGGAATCCCGGGTTCATCGAGCGCGTCTTCGACAAGGGCATGGCGGATCGCTTCAAGGTCGCGCTCGCGGCAGCGTGGCGCAAGGACCGACCCACCCTCAAGTCAGAGCGGCCGGCAGACCAGAGGAACAGCTATCTGATGCGATGGCGCATGGGCCTTGCCGGTCTCTATGCGGAGTCGGAAGGCGCCTCGTGGGCGTCCATACTCACGTTGGAAGAAGCGGACCTTGCTTGTCGTTACGCATTGCTAGACCTGAATCGACTCCCAGCTTGGCTCGAAGCGGTTGCTCACGTGCATCCGACCGTTGTGGATACAACGATCGGAAATGAGCTCATGGACGAATTGAAGGACGCGGATGCGAAGCATTCGATGCTCTTGCAAGATATCTCCCATGCATCTCCCGCGGTCATCTCGCTGTTTCTAGGACGCATTCGATCTTGGCTGAAAGACTCGCTCCCCACGAAGGACGCTTCCATTCTGGAGGCCGACAAGATACGTCGGGCAACAAAGCTTCTTCTCGACCACGGAGATGACCAAGACGTAGCGTACATACGAACAACGGGGATACCGAAGTTACAAGGCTCACCGAAACCGTCAGAAATCCTGTTCTGGCTTCCGATCCTCGCGCGGTTGGATCCTGCAGTATGTGTCGAAGAAATGGAGCGGCTGGCCGGAGGGATCTTGCCTGCACAGCAATCGCAGGTGGTTGGCTGGTTCTCCTCACTGTTCGGCCAAGAGTCCGATCTGGATATGGCCAAGTTCGAAGTGTCGCCTGAACTGCTGCTGCGGCTCGTCAGACTGGCCAATCGCCACGTCAGGTTCGAGGACGACCTGGATCATGTGGGCACCTACTCGCCCGGCCCCCGAGATAAGGCGCAGCGCGCCCGGAGCATGCTGGGAAACGCTCTGTTGGGCATCAAGGGACCCGGCGCATGGGGCATCAAGATGCAGTTCGCCGATGACCCAGAAGTCGCGCACTACCGCGACCGCGTCCGGGCGGTTGCTCTTGAGAAGCTGGCGGAAGACTGGGATGCCGTTGTACTGAGCGAGGTCGACGTCGTACAGCTAGAGCGGGAGCATGAATTCTCGCCAACCAGTCGCGTGGAGATCGCCGCCCTGCTCGACACGAGGCTTGCCGACATCGAGGATCTTCTGCTCCAGGACGCGTCACCACGGGAGCTATGGGCGACGATCGAAATCGAGCGGTTGCTGCGCCGCGCGTTGGCGGCAGAATTGCAGAAGATGGCCCGGGGCGCCTACACGGTCAATCAGGAAGCCGCGACGGGCGATGAGAAAGAAACCGATATCCGTTTAGCCTCTACCACCGCACAACTTGAAGCGGTGATCGAGCTCAAGATCGGCGAAAACGGCTACACCTTCCGCGATCTTCGGAATGCGCTCCATATGCAGCTGGTTGGAAAGTACATGGCGCCGGAGCACCGGCGGGTGGGTTGCCTGCTGATATCGGTGGCGACTGATCGATTCTGGAAGGATCCGGATACCGGATACCGAATGGAATTCGAAGAGATAATAGCCAGTTTGGATGCCGAGGCAAAGGCATTGACGGCCAGCTTGGGGTATGGTGCGTTCGTTGCCGTCAGGGGTCTCGACCTACGCCCCAGAGGAAAGGCGTAGTACCGCTGGGACAACAGCGTCCAATGACCGCTTTGGGTCGCATGACGTCCTTTAGCAAGGATCTGTTGTTGATCTCTACAGAACGTCTTGGGCGATTCCTCGCAACACTTGGAATTGGACCCTAACTCCGTCGTTCAGACGCCGGCAAACCGTCGCTGCGCTCACAGCGGCCCGCAAGTAGCACTGGAAACCCCTTGATAGCCGCGGAAAAAGCCTCGACGAGCACATGATGATTCTTACGAGCTGAACTATCTTCCTTGCAAAAAGCACGGCTCAAGCGCAAAGTTCGCCTATCCAAGGGGGATGAGCAATGGAAAGCTCTCAGTATGTTGTTGACCGTCGGTTGTATAGCGACGACGTGGTCGCTAGAGCGGCCCATCGCTACACCGGCAAACACAAGGTGGAACTACGCATCGAGGGCGACACTATTGTGGCTTCCTTCGAATCTCCCTGTCTCCCCGAAGACATTGACGCCTCCTTTGCGCGCGATCTCTTGGACGAGCGCCTCCGGGCACAAGTGCGAGCTGAAACAGCAGGGTTACAGCAAGAACTGCTCAAGGCCGCATTGGCGCAGGCCCAACCGCTGGTGACACCTGATGTCCAAGTTTAGGTCACCGCAAGCCTTCGCGCTCTCCGATTCATACAAACTGCTGCCCTTCCGATTCCGGCGCCTGCCATGGGACCACAATCGAGCTTTTGTTTCGTCCATGGGCGGAGACTGGCTCCTTATGGGCATGAACGACCTGCAGAGATTCGTTGCCCACGAGCTGCCATCAGACTCTTCTCTATTTGCCGATGTGCAAGCGCGCCACCTGGCGGTCGCAAGTACGGATACCAGCAGCATTGCTCCCTTACTTAGCCAAATTCGTACCCGGAAATCCTACATTCTCGGCGGACCAGCCCTGCACATCTTCGTCGTCTCGCTGCGCTGCCATCACACCTGCAGTTATTGCCAGGTATCGCGCCAAGAGACGACAGCTGCAGATTTCGACATGGAAAAGCGACATGCCGAACTTGCAGTAGAGCGCCTTTTTGAATGGCCTAGTCAAGAATTGACCGTAGAGTTTCAAGGCGGCGAGCCACTACTCAACTTCGCGCAGGTTGTACGCATCACGGACCTGATCGTAGAACGTAATAGATCCGCTGGGCGCAGCCTACGTTTCGTGCTTGCCTCGACTCTGCACGACCTCACCGAGGAGCAGCTTGAGTTCCTAGCCGAACACCGCTTCAAACTTTCAACGTCGCTCGACGGCCCTGAGTGGCTCCACAATGCCAACCGGCCTCGACCTGGGCGCGACAGCTATCGGCGGACTATCGACGGCATTGACTTAGGTCGCCGTTGGCTTGGCGAAGATGGTGTGTCCGCACTCACAACCCTCACCAAACGAAGCCTCGAGGTGCCGGAAGCCATCATCGACGAGTATCGGAAGGTAGGTTTTCACTCCATCTCACTGCGCCCCCTCAGCCCTTACGGCTTCGCCACTCGTACAGCTCCGCGAACCGGCTACACAACCAGTGACTATCTAGCCTTCTACAGGCGCGCTTTTCAGCACCTGATCGCGATCAATCGCTCGGGCTACGCCATGGATGAGTCTTACGCATCCCTGTTGCTCTCACAGCTCTTCACTTCGTTCGGGCACGGCTATGTCGATCTTCGCTCGCCTTCCGGTGCAGGGCTTGGCGCAGTGATCTACGATTACGATGGACGTGTCTACCCATCAGACGAAGCCCGGATGCTTGCCGCGATGGGCGATGACGGCTTTGCACTGGGGGACGTGTCCCAGACCGTTCCGGAGTGGCTAGTCTCACCTGCAATGGAGCGCCTATTGAGTGCTGGGGTAGCGGAAGCACTTCCGACCTGCTCCGATTGTGCATTCGTTCCTATGTGCGGCGCGGACCCCATTGAGCACTATGCACGCCAAGGGGACCCAATTGGTCACCGGCCGACGAGCGACTTCTGCAGCAGGAATATGGGGCTCTTCGACTTTATATTGGAGCAATACGAAACCACTGATCAGTGGACCCGAAGCCTGATGCGCTCCTGGGCAATGCCCAAGTTTGTTAGAGAGACACCCGATGTTGCCGCTTGAGACCGGAGCCCAAATCGCACCTTCAACCAAGGCTTCTTTACTGAAGGTCGTCGACCTGACTGAGTTCGCTCAAACGGCCCTGCCCTTCGACCGTTTAGCCCTGGACCTGCGAGAAGTCGGCTCCGAGAGACTCAGCGGAGCCCTACTAGAACTCCCCTGGGGCGCCATACTTCCAGGTAAAGCCTGGGATGGGTCAGAAGCACTGCCAGTGGTTCGCTTGGAAGGTTCGCCAGATCTTTGTAAGTCAGGGGACGCGATCGAACTCAACCCTATACGTAAGAAGGTTGCGATTCGCTATCGCCGCGGAGATACAGGCAACGTCCTATTCGCCACCGAGCGCTGCAATAGCTACTGTCTGATGTGCTCTCAGCCACCTAGGGAGGTCGAAGACGCATGGCGCGTCGGACACCTCCTAGATCTAATCGACCTGATTGACGTCAGCGAGCCCTCTCTAGCGATTAGCGGTGGCGAGCCTACGCTGCTCGGCGATGGACTAGTGGAAATCGTAAAGAAGTGTGCGACATCGCTACCTGAAACGCACATCCATATCCTATCTAACGGGCGCATACGTGATCCTACGCTACATGCCAAGTTTACTGGCGCACATCCAAACCTAAGCTGGGGAATTCCCCTCTACGGCGATCATTACGCCTTGCACGACTATGTGGTCCAGAGCTCTGGTGCGTTCTCCCAGACGCTGCGCGGCTTGTATGCCATGCAAGCAGCTAACCAACGTATCGAGATCCGTGTTGTTCTGGTGAAGCCAACAGTAGAGCGTTTAGCTGAGCTCGCTCGATACATCTGGCGCAACCTTCCTTTTGTTGAGCATGTAGCCTTGATGGGGATAGAACCCATCGGCTTTGCGAAGGCACATCACCAGGAGCTTTGGGCAGATCCCGCTGACTATGCTGAGGCACTCAGTACTGCGGTAGATACACTTGCCGGCAGTGGGATTCCTGTGTCCTTGTACAACCTTCCACTATGCTCGCTAGACCGTTCCTTGTGGCCTTACGCGGTTCAGAGCATTTCAACATGGAAGAACGACTATCTTCCTGCTTGTAGCGCTTGCTCCGTACGAGAGCGTTGCGGCGGATTCTTCTCTTGGGTTACGCCGGCATGGACCAGCCGTGCCATCTCCCCCATACCGGAGCTACAAGCATGTCCAGTGCATTAATGATAATTGGCGCAACCATCGGCGCTATTAGCACAGAGCCCTCAAAGGGGCAGTTGGATATTTCAAGGCTTTCGGAAATGGATGGCAAGTATGTAACTGTGTTGAGCACCTCGCTCAATGCTGGCAGCCACAATCTGTACGCCGGCCATAGAAGTCATAGCTCGCACCGATCACATAGCTCCCATCGATCACACTCATCCGGCTCAGGCAGCTCATACCGCTCTTACACGCCGCCTGCCACCTATACGCCGCCGAGCACCTATACACCACCCTCGACCACCAGCAGCAAGGGTAGTAGTGGTAACACGTCAAACGTGCAGAGCTTGCAGCCATCGACCAGCCGGCCTTCATCGACTGGCAGCAACCTCACGTTGGAGCCAAGCTCAACTACACGCCTCCCATCGCAGAGCCGAGATGCTGACACCCTGAAGCTGCTGATCATGCGCGTGCAAGCTGCGCTCTACTCAAAGGGCTACGACCCGGGCGCCATTGATGGAACTCTTTCTACGGAGACACGCCAAGCGCTGCGTATGTTCCAGCTAGCTCACGGAATTTCCGCAACAGGAACTATGACCACCCCTACGCTCGACGCTTTGGGAGTTCGACTCTGACCAACGAATTAGCGTTTAACCCAGATCAGAATCCAAACACAAGGCAATACGTGAAGCCTCGCACTGGAAAGGAAAACTAGGATTTGGCACACCATCAGCAGGAAGCATCTGTCGCCGTAATGATTGATTGCGATAACGTATCAGCCGAGATCATCGATTTCGCGCTTTTGATGGCAGCTCAGGCCGGGCGAGTGACCTTACGTCGCGGCTACGGAAACAAGTCCACCTTAACCAACAGCTGGGAAGAGGCTCTTGTTAGACAAGCCTTCACTCCTTGCCTTCAATTTCAGTACGCTGCAAAGAAGAACACCTCAGATATTGCTTTAGCGCTAGATGCGCTCGAAGCACACTTCGACCGTCGGGCGGAGACTTTCTGCCTTGTCACCAGTGACTCCGACTTCGCGTACCTGTGCCGCCGACTTCGCGAGCGAGGCGCCTCAGTCTTCATTGTCGGCGAATCCAAAACTCCGGACGCACTGCGCAATGCTTGCGATCAGTTCTTTGAGTGGACCAAGGAGGTCGGAGTCGCTGCAGAGCCAGTTGCTGCGAGCTCATGCAAGCCCGCAGATCTAGTCGCCGTCGAGCCACATCCGGAAGGTCCTGTCGCTCCCATAAAGCGCCGACCACGTTTCGTTGTCGAAGCGGTTTCCCTGCTCGCAGCCAGCACTCCAGACGGGAAAGTCACGCTCAATGCTTTGGGCACATATCTCAAGAGAGCTGACTCTGGCTTCTCACCCAACACCTATGGGCACTCTGGCCTATTGAACATGTTGAGGACCTACGATCTTCTCACCGTCAATCAGGAGAGCAGTGGCATCTGGACCACAAGCCTGGCGACCGAGACCGCTTAGCCGATGTTGCCGCCAATTCAGAATAAAGTTCGGACTTCCCCTAAATTCGCTAGTGTTCCATCTGCAGATATCCCCTCTCTCCCTTCCTCGGGATTCGGCCGATGACCGCGTTGCCAAAATGCTGGGAGTGCGGAGGCACGGGACCAAACCGTCGCCCAGAAGGACCGCTGCAACAACGCGTCCAGCCAAGTAAATGGAATCGCTGACTACCCCTCCTCATCCAGAGAGGTCGTCGCTGAATCAAGCTAGCGGGTAGGCGGCAGGCCCGGGAGTGGCCCCCTGGGCTCAATCGGCGTGTTGTCTGTCAGGCGAATGACCGCCTCTCGCAACGGCAGGCCCGGGTACAGCCTGGCGGCGCACCGACGCTCGGCGAAGCGCTTACCCTGGAGGATGCTGGCGACTGGGGCGTTCTTGGTCTGCCACATCTGCAGGGCGTTCAGATGGAGACGGTAACCACCCTCGCGGGCCGGGGTGACACTGGCCACCTCGCGTCCGTTCCACCACAGTGCCAAGCGCTCGCACATCTTCACCCACCCGGACGGGATAGGAGAGGTGCGGAAGCCTTGGTAGCCGTGCGAGGGAAGCATGGCTGGAAGGATACGGGCGGCGGTCGCAACGACTGCGACAAGATGGCTGAATCGATTAGGGACCGGTGCGAGTTATCTTCACCTCGACCTCCCCACCGCATGGGCAGGAGGCGGACTTGATTACGTCCTCGCCGTACGATTCCCGGGTGTGGAGCGAAAACACCTTGGAATCAGGGCCGCTCCAGCTGCCACCCGAGTAGGCAGAGCCCTTCTGATGAGCAGAGGGTGTATCCACCGCTCCACAGCCCTTGCAGGTCAAGCTGTAGTGGGTCGAATCGATGATGCCCATGTTCACCCTCCGGTTGGTTTTTCAGAGGATATTCCTGCAATGCCCAACTTGCCATCTACCATTTCCGATAGCGAGATCCCCCAATGAGGGTTGAAGCCCAGAACTACTTCGCCTTGATAGTCGAGCCAACTTGCGCCGAATACTTCGAGCGACCGTGGGAGTTCCGCCGAGCGATCTTGTCCCTGATCGTGACCTCTCACATGGTCGATTACTGGGTGATGGGCAACTACGCGGGAAGCCAATCCAGAAAGGCGATGGGCGACGCAGTGGGCCAAGGCCGCGAAGCTCTGTCAGCTCTGTATCCAGACCTGCAGCTACTCACCGATGCAGCCGATGCCGCCAAGCACGGGAGGCTGGCCTCAATTCAGAAACGCGCCCGCCAGATCGACGGAGCGGACCAGCTGAAGGCGACGCCAGGCCTATTCAACGCTCCCTTCGGCCAAGGCGTATTCGCCGAGGCAGTGGACATCTACTTTGAAAGCCCCGACGGCCGACACGTGAGCATGCGAGGGCTCCTTACGCAGGCGCTGGCCTTCTGGCGCGGCCAATTGGGAATTCAATCCAAGCCGTAGCCAATTGCTCCATGTCAGGAAATCCCTGACTAGAAGACGTGGGGGTCCTCTGCGAACGTCGTGCCATCAATTGGAGCGCACATGAGCAACTGGATGTGGAACGTGAATGCGTTGGGACTTGGCACCGTGGTGATGCTTGCTCTTGCTGGCGGGGTCGCTCTGGCATCCCACCTCGCGGTCTTCGAAGCGCGTGCCTGCACCGGGTTGTCCCTACTGCAGGAAGGGTCTTACAAGTACGAGCAGAGGCTCGCACAGTGCATGCGGGATGGCCGAACTCTTCCGGCTAAGTAACGCTGGAGAAAACTACCGCTCTCCGGTAGCCCCCCCTGACTCAGCGCCCACCCGCTCGGCCAAGCCGCACAGCGCATAGGTCGATCACGTTTCTAGGGCGTGCGTTCGATCTACGGGCCTTTTCACGTCTGGCTTGCCACCGCTCCAGCTCAGTGAAGTAGTCGTCTGCCAGTGTTTGGCAAATGCCAAGGTCGGCCGGTGCGAAATTTGGTCAGGAAGGGATGAATCGCCCAGGCTTTTGTAGACACTCTTCAGCCGTTTAGTGCGTACTGCCGTTCAAACGCTATCGGGGACGGGCCGCCATTGGAACCGGGCAAGAATCAGGCGTCTAAGCAATTTTCTGATTTCGCAACTTTTCTAAGTAGTCAGCCCATCCCTGCATCATCTTCTTACGCTCTTTTAGGTGCGTCGTACGGTTGTATGCTCGTCCCAGAGGATCTCGAACCGCATGGGCTAGCTGATGCTCGATGAAGTCTGGCCTGTATCCCAGAACCTCGTCTAACAACGTTCGAGCCATGGCTCGGAAGCCGTGAGCAGTCATTATCGTGCCGTCGAAGCCCAGATTTCGCAGAGCAGCATTAATCGTGTTCTCGCTGATCGACTTCGAAATACTCCGAATACTGGGAAGCACATACTCGCTGCGCCTCGAATACGGACGAACCTCATCCAGAACTTCGATGGCCTGACGTGCCAGAGGGACGATGTGCGCCGTATGGGTCTTACTGGTCGTGTAGCGCCACTCTCCAGCTTGCAGATCGATGTCCGACCAACGCGCTGCTCGGAGCTCCCCCGGGCGGACAAACAGAAGCGCTGAAAGCTTCAAAGCAGCAGAGACAATAGGGGACCCCTGATAGCCGTAAATTGCCTTGAGCAACTTGGCGACCTCTTCAGGTTCGGTCACGCTGGAGAAATGCGTCGTCTTCGTTGGAGACAAAGCACCCACAAGGCTAAGCGCAGGGTTGTTCTCAGCGCGCCCTGTAGCAATGGCATAACGGAAAACGAGGCCAGCGGCGGCCCTGGTGCGATGCGCCGTCTCCACCGCTCCGCGCGCTTCAATCTTCCTGAGTGCCTTTAACAAAATCGGCGCAGTGATACTGCGGATCGGCAACTCGGCAATACCACCCAGATCTCTCTCAAGCATCCGGCGCTCGCGAACAACCGAGCCAGGACTGAGGGTCTTCGCACGCTGGAGCATCAACTCTTCCGCAAGGCTACCGAACGTGTTGCCTGCTTCTTCTTGCTTAGCAGCGCGCTCCACTTTCGCCACCAGACTCGGATCCACACCTTTTTTTACCAATGCTCGGGCCCGATCACGCTCAGCACGCGCCTCCGCCAGAGAGACAAGCGGATACTCCCCGATAGTCAGCATGTTGGCCTTGTCGCCAAATCGGTAGCGGTAGCGCCAGATCTTGGCGCCCGTCGTCCGCACTTCGATGCAAAGCCCATTGGCATCTGCGAGTCGAAAAACCTTGTTCTGAGGCTTGAGACTACGGAGCTTGGTGTCAGTCAGCATGTGTGTGAGTAACGCAATTGTGAGTAACGGAGGCCAGCCCCGCAATCTTACTCACACCGTTACTCACAATCCAATCGGATGTCGCCGGACGACATCGAACTAGATCGGATGAAAAAACCCTATAAAACCCTGTATTTCAGTCACTTTCCGGACTTCACTGGACTTTGCCGGACCATGGAATGGTGGGCCCACCAGGATTCGAACCTGGAACCAAAGGATTATGAGTCCTCTGCTCTAACCGTTGAGCTATAGGCCCGCGCTGACTGCACAGTGTAGTGGACGTGAGCCGTTGTCGACTACTTCCCTGAGTCTGATTCGATGTACATGGATTGCGAACGGCCAGATCACCGAAGGTGGAGCATTCAGGCGACGACTGCCCCATCGGCGATGAGCTCAAGGGTCAGTACGTGCACTGCCATCCCGCATACCTGGTTCCCGGGCAGGTCGTGGCGACAGCCTATCAGGCTGGTGCAACTCGACTCTGATTAGCCACTATGCGATTTGCAGCTGGAAAACATCTGTTCCCCTGGACGAATCAAGAGGAACGCTTCAGTTCAGCGCAGCCAGATGCGCGATATAGGCAGACCTGCTCTCGCCGGCAGCCTTCGCATTCGCGTCCAAGCGCATCAGCACACGGCGCGGCAGTGTGATGTTCACGCGCTCGATCGTGTCATCGAGCAAGGAGGGATCTACATTGATGTAGGCCACCATCCAACCAGCGAAATCGCCCTTTTCCAATGCAGCCTGGGCACTGGACGGCCGGGGAATCGCACGACCTGCATCCAGCGCCGAATCGATCCACGCAGCGGCAGCCTCTTCCACTTCGGTCATGGCTTCATCCAGAGTGTCACCTGCGGAGAAGCAGCCCGGCAGATCTGGAACAACCACGCTCCACGCGGTGTTTTCGTCGCCTGCCTCAATCATGACGGGATAGCGCATATCGCCTCCTATTTCAGCCTCGCAATTCTGCGGAGATTGTTTACCAGCCCTTTTCCCAGGTCCTTCTTTGGATGCGGGACGGTGATGATGCTTGGGTTGTCCGGATGGACGTAAACATGGTGAAAGCCACGCACGCGGTCCAATGTCCATCCATTGGTCATCAACTCCTTGATGAGGTCCGCGCTTCTCATGCAGACAAAATACACACGATACACACTACCCACAAGCAACCACAGACTGCCGTCGGCAGCGAAGGCAGGCTGGATCCGGACACCGACCGCACCGTCGCAAACCAGAAAACGAAAAACCCCGCCAAGGCGGGGTTTTCCATTCCGACACTTACGCGCCAGCAATCACTTGCAAGCCACCACTCACTCGATGTCGAGGAAGCTGCGCAGCTGCTCCGAACGGCTCGGGTGACGCAGCTTGCGCAGCGCCTTGGCCTCGATCTGGCGGATACGCTCGCGGGTCACGTCGAACTGCTTGCCCACTTCTTCCAGCGTGTGATCGGTATTCATGTCGATGCCGAAGCGCATGCGCAGCACCTTGGCTTCCCTCGGGGTGAGGCCAGCCAGCACGTCACGCACGGTTTCAGACAAGTTGATGTTGGTGGTGTTCTCGATCGGGGACTCCACGTTGGTGTCCTCGATGAAGTCGCCCAGATGCGAATCCTCGTCGTCGCCGATCGGGGTTTCCATCGAGATCGGCTCCTTGGCGATCTTCATCACCTTGCGGATCTTGTCTTCCGGCATGTCCATTTCCTTGGCCAGCTCCTCCGGCGTAGCCTCGCGGCCGTACTGCTGGAGCATCTGGCGGGAAATGCGGTTCAACTTGTTGATCGTCTCGATCATGTGCACCGGGATACGGATGGTGCGGGCCTGGTCGGCGATCGAACGGGTGATCGCCTGGCGGATCCACCAGGTGGCATAGGTCGAGAACTTGTAACCGCGACGGTATTCGAACTTGTCGACGGCCTTCATCAGGCCGATGTTGCCCTCCTGGATCAGATCCAGGAACTGCAGGCCGCGGTTGGTGTACTTCTTGGCAATGGAGATGACCAGACGCAGGTTGGCCTCGACCATTTCCTTCTTGGCCTTGCGCGCCTTGGCTTCGCCGTAGGCCATGACGCGGCTGATTTCCTTCAGCTCGTCCAGGCTCAGCTGGGTGTTCTTTTCCAGGTCGATGGTGGCCTGCTGTTCGGCAACGATCTGATCCTTGACGTCACGCAGGGCCGAAGACCACTTCTGCTTACGCTTGATTGCGTCTTCCACCCACTCCAGATTCGTCTGGTTGCCTTCCCACGAGCGGATGAAATCCTTACGCGGCATACGGGCGGTGATGGTGGCCAGGTGCAGCACGCGGCGCTCCTGCGACTTGACCTGTGCCATGGTGTCGCGCAGCAGGCGGACCAGTACGTCGGTCAGCGGCAGCGGCAACTTCAGGGTCACGAAGGTGGCCGAGATTTCTTCGCGCAGCTTGGCCTGGGCCTTGGTGTCACCCTTGGCGTGTGCCTTCTTGAACTTGGCAAGATCGCTGGCCAGCTGCTCCATGCGGGCAGCCACTTCCACCGGATCCGGACCGGTCGGGCCGGCTTCTTCTTCGACGTCGTCGCCGTCGTCTTCTTCGTCGCCGTCTGCATCAGCATCATCGCTGGTGTCTTCGGCAACGGCCGGTGCCGGCGCTTCCTCGACCAGGTCGTTGAAGCCGACGATCACTTCGGCCAGGCGCTTCTTGCCTTCCTTGTGCAGTTCGTAATCGGCCAGCACCGACTCAACGGCCAGCGGGAAGGTGCCCAGTGCAGCTTGCACCTGGCCCAGGCCTTCTTCGATGCGCTTGGCGATGGCGATTTCGCCTTCGCGGGTCAGCAGCTCGACCGTACCCATTTCGCGCATGTACATGCGCACCGGGTCGGTGGTGCGACCACCTTCGGTGTCGAGTGCGGTAAGTGCAGCAGCAGCTTCTTCAGCGGCGGTATCATCGACTTCACGGTTGCCGGTGTTGCCGTCGCTGAGCATCAGCGTGTCGGCGTCGGGGGCGACTTCGTGGACATCGATGCCCATGCCGGTGATCAGGCCGATGATGTCTTCGATCTGCTCCGGATCGACCATGTCGTCGGGCAGATGATCGTTAACTTCGGCGTAGGTCAGGTAGCCCTGTTCCAGGCCCTTGCTGATCAGAAGCTTGATGTCGTTTTGCTGGGCAGGACGTTCGTTGGCCATGTAATGCTCGCGCCACCGGCGATTGTGAAGATGGGAACCTAGCATTATACCAGCGCAGCATAGCGCTTGCCGGGGCGGTGGGTTCGCGGCGCGCTACGGTCTGAGCAGAAAGGTTACGGGCCCATCGTTGATCAGGCTGACAACCATATGGGCACCAAAGCGGCCAATTTCCACCCCTGCGCTGTGTTTTTCACGGCAGATAGCCACCAAACGGTTGAAAAGCCGTTCAGCCTCGGCCGGCGGCGCGGCACTGGTGAAGCTCGGACGCATGCCTGAACGGGTATCGGCGGCCAGGGTGAACTGGCTGACCAGCAGCAGCCCACCACCGGTATCGCGCAAGGAACGGTTCATCTTGCCGGCATCGTCGGCGAAAACCCGGTAACCCAGCAGCCTGTCCGCCATCCGCGACAGCATCGCCTCATCGTCGCCCGGCTCCACCCCGACCAGGGCCAGCAGGCCCGGGCCGATCTGCCCGACCACGGCATCGTCGACGGTGACCGAGGCCTGGGTGACACGTTGGATCAGGCAAAGCATTGGCAGCTCCTGCTGTGGGGCCGGGCACCATAGCACCGGGCGCCAGCGGCTAAACTTGCGGGAATGAAACCGCAATCCACTGCCAAGCTCTATTACCTCCTCGCCCGTGCCCTGACCCACCTGCCCTGGTCCTGGCAGCGGACCCTGGCCGACACGGTGGCCTGGCTGTGGCGCAGCATCAATGCCCGCGAGAGCCGGGTGACCCGCCGCAACCTGGAACTGACCTACCCGGAACTGGACGTCACCCAGCGCGCGCGCCTGCACCGCGAGGTGCTGCGCACCACTGCCCGCCAGGCGCTGGAAACCCTGTATCTGTGGACCCACGACCCGGCCCAGAACCTGTCCAGGCACCTGCGCGAACGCCACGGTCAAGAGCTCTACGACGCCGCGCTGGCGTCAGGCAAGGGGGTGATCGTGATTGCCCCGCACTACGGCAACTGGGAGCTGTTGAACCAGTGGCTGGCCTCGCGCGGGCCGATCGCCATCGTCTATGCACCGCCGGAGAACCCGGTCGGCGATGAATTCCTGCAGCTGTGCCGCGGCGGCGACAACGTGCGCCAGGTACGAGCTGAAGGGCCAGCGGTGCGCCAGTTGTTCAAGGTACTCAAGGACGGCGGCGCCACCGGCATCCTGCCCGACCAGCAACCCAAGAACGGCGACGGTGTATTCGTCCCGTTCTTTGGCATGCAAGCGCTGACCATGACCCTGGTCAATCGCCTGGCCGAGCGCACCGGCGCCACCCTGCTGTACGGCTGGTGCGAGCGCACCGGCCCCAACCTGGACTTCGCCCTGCACATCGAACCGGCTGAGCCACAAATCGCCGACCCGGATCTGCAACTGGCCGCCGCTACCCTCAATGCCGGCATCGAGCGCATCGCCCGCCGCGATCCTGCGCAGTACCAGTGGACCTACAAGCGCTACACGCTGCGCCCGCCGGGCAGCGGCGAGCACGACCCTTACGCCACTGCCCGTCACCCGCACTGAACCTGCTGCTGCAACACTGCGTCACCCGTGCCGCTGGATTGATTCGACAGCCAACGGCCCCCATAAGGTTTCAAATGAACAGCCCCGCTTCCGCCAGCCCGTCCTACTTCGGCCAGACCGCCGCCATCCGCTGCGAGCGCGCCGCCGCCGAACTCCGTGCGGGCCGCCCGGTAGTGATCAGCGATGGCCGGCAACGCCTGGCCAGCATTGCCCTGGACAGCAGCTCGCCGGAAGGCTACGCCGCCTTTGCCGAGGCCGCGCAAGGCCGCCATTATCTGTTCCTGAGCGCAGCGCGCGCGCAGACCCTGAGCATCAATGCCGCCACCGGCATCCATGTGCCACTGGCTGATCGCGCATTTGCCGAGCTGCCAGCACTGGCCTACCTGCGAGATGCGATCGCACCGGCCGATGCACAAGCCAATGGCAATGCGCTGGACGCAGCGGCAGTGGAAGTGGCGCGACTGGGTTTGCTGTTGCCGGCCATGATCTCGGTGGAACTGGATGCGGCAGGCAGCCCGTTCGATGACTGCCTGCAACTGGACACCACCGCGCTGTACGAGGGTGCTGGCCAGGCCGGCCAGGACTACGAACTGGTGACGCGCTCACCAGTACCCCTGCGTGACGTCGGCATGAGCGAGTTCGCCGTGTTCCGTGGCGGCGTAGCGCAGCGTGACCAGGTTGCGGTGATCGTTGGCAATCCGGACATGAGCGGCATCGTGCCGGTGCGCGTGCATTCGTCCTGCCTCACCGGCGACCTGTTCGGCTCGCTCAAATGCGATTGCGGCGACCAGCTGCGGCGCGGCCTGCACACGCTGAAAGAGCTGGGCGGCGGCATCCTGTTGTACCTGGACCAGGAAGGCCGCGGCACCGGCATCGCCGCCAAGATGCGTGCCTACGGCTACCAGCACGAAGGCCTGGACACCATCGACGCCGATGCACAGCTGGGCTTCGGCGCAGACGAGCGCCGCTATGGCAGCGCGGTGGCCATGCTGCGCGCGCTGGGCGTGCAACGCATCCAGCTGCTGACCAACAACCCCACCAAGGTGCAGCACCTGCGCAAAGCCGGCATCGAAGTGGTTGGCTGCGTACCAGTCACCGGCGAGATCACCCACGAAAACGAGCAGTACCTGCGCACCAAGGCCGCACGTGCCGGCCACCACCTGGATGTGGATGCGCTGATCATGGCGGCGCAGTAAGCGTTTTGACTTTTTGTAGGAGCGGCGTCAGCCGCGAAGCCAAAGATACATCCGGCGCCCACAATAACGCCCCACCTTGAAACTGCGAGTGCAGGCCTTTCGGCGGTCTGCAGCCTCGCCAGCTTCGCGGCTGACACCGCTCCTACAACAGCCAGCGGCATCGCACCTACCGCTGTACGGTCCCGGCGTTATATCGTCTGTGCATGACTGAACCTCCTGCCTTCGATACGCCGCTGCCGGACGACATCCAGTGGCAGCCATTGCCGCCGCGCGGCGCACTGTTTGCCGCCGCCGGTTCGGCACTGAGCATGGCCCTGCTGTTTGGCGCCGCCAGCGTGGTGCTGGTGTTGGCTACCGACCAATCGAGCTGGTTGCTGATTCCCCTGGCTGCAGCCGCAGTGGGCGCACTGCTTGGCGCATGGTTCGGCTGGCGCCGGCATCGGCTCACCTTCTGGCGGCTGGACGCGCAATCGCTGGGTGTACGCCGTGGCCATATGTGGCAGAGCGAAAGCCACGTGCCGGTATCGCGCGTGCAGCACCTGGACCTGCGTCGCGGCCCGCTGGAACGCATGGCCGGCCTGGCGACCCTGATCGTGCATACCGCCGGCACCCGCATGAACACCGTCGCCGTGGCCGGACTGGCACACGCCGATGCCGAACGTCTGCGTGATCGTTTGGCGCGCCAGCTCGACCACGACGACGCGCTGTGAGCGAACTCCCGCCCCCCGTGCCCAGCGACGAACAACGGCTGCATCCGTGGTCGTGGCTGTTCGCCCTGCAGCAGCAGGTGCAGCAGTTCCTGCTGCCGCTGGTTGCCTTGCTGGTGTTCGGTAGCCGCCGCGATGACGACCTGCCCTATCACCACTGGATCAGTGGCGCGATCGTGGTGGCGCTGGTCGCCAGCGCGGTGCTGCAATACCTGAGTTACCGCTATCGCATCGGCAACGATGCGCTGAGCATCCGCAGCGGCATCTTCGAACGCACCCGTCGCGAGATCCCCTTCGCGCGCATCCACAACGTGGTGGTGCACCAGAACCTGTTGCACCGCATGTTCGGCGTGGCCGAGCTGCGACTGGAATCGGCTGGCGGCGACAAGCCCGAAGCGGAAATGCGTGTACTCAAACTGGCGCAGGCGCTGGAGCTGGAGCGGCTGATCCGCCAGGGCGGCAGCGAAGCAACGCCAACCGGCGATCAAGCTGACACTCCCATCGATGGTGTATTGCTGAGCCTGCCGCTGTCCGAACTGGTGCGGCAGGGGCTTATTTCCAACCGCGCAATGGTCGTTGTGGCGGCAGCAATCGGTGCGGCCTACCAGCTGTTCCCGCGCCGGACGACCTCCGATTTCATCGAAGAACAGGGCCGCCACGCCTTCGGCTATGCCAGCCAGCTGCAGCTGGGCACGCTGACCATGGTTGCTACTGGCCTGCTGTTGCTGGCCTTCGCGCTGGTCCTGATGCGGCTGCTGTCGATAGGTCTGGCCATCGTGCAGTACTACGGTTTCCGCCTGAGCGAGGCCGACCGCCGTCTCACCGTCGAACGCGGCCTGTTCACCCGCGTGCGCAGCAGCGTGGCACGCCGTCGCATCCAGGCCTGGACCCTGCGCGAAGGTGCGCTACATCGGCTTTTCAAGCGCCGCCAGCTGCGCGTGGATATCGCCAGTGGCGGCCAGCAACAAGAACAGGACCGGCGCGCGCTGAAGGAACTGGCCCCGCTGGCAACGCCTGCTGCCTGCGATGGCCTGTTGCAGCACCTGCTGCCGCAGCTGCAGTGGCCGCCCACCCAATGGCTGCCGGTAAGCACCCGCGGCTGGTGGCGGTTGTGCCTGCCGGCGCTGCTGTTGATGAGCCTGCTGTCTGCACTGCTGGTATACGAAACCGGCAGTGCATGGGGCCTGCTGCCGCTGCTTTGGCTGCCATGGTCTGCGCTGAAGGCGCACCGCCAGGTAAGCCGCATCGGCTACAACATCGACGCGCAGCGCGTGGCCATTCGTGGCGGCTGGTGGAACCGCTGGTGGCGGGTAGCCGAGTTGGACAAGCTGCAGGCCCTGCGGCTGGATCGTTCACCGCTGGACCGGCGGTTCGGCACCGCGACACTGACCTTGGATACGGCTGGCGCAGGCGGTGCACCGGCCCTGCAGCTGCGTTTCCTTGAAGAAGCCCAGGCGCGCGCGTTGATGGCGCAGCTTGAGCGGGAGATGGTGCGGCGCAAGCTGCGCTGGTGAGCCATCACCTCTCCCGCAAGGAGAGAGGTGAACACTTCCTGCGACTAAACCCGCGCCGGGCCCCAATAACCGATGCGCTTGCGCAGCTTGATCTTGCGCCACCAGTTGCGCGGCTTGGGCTTGCGGTTGCGCCCGCCCTTGGCGATGAAATCATCGATCGCCTGCAGGATGCGCTCGCTGGACTGACCGTCGCGGTAAGGGTGCAGCTGATCTGCAAACTGGCGCACCGCGGCCATCAACTCCGGCGGCCGCGACAAGGCGGTACGGATTGCACCTTCAAACTGTGCGGGGTCATCGATGTCCAGCAGCTGTGGGCCCGGGCGGCGGTTCTTGAAGGTCACCACTGGCTTGTAGGTCAGCAGGAACTCATTGAGTGCCGAGGACGTGTCCGAGCACATCATGTCCACCTGCGGGAACAGGTCCAAGATGTTGTCGTCGTCTGCGAAACGCAGATAGGGGCCTTCCAGCGCGCGGTACTTGGCGGTGATTTCCGGATCCATCTTCGGATGGAAGGTGACGATCCAGCGCCATTCGCCAGTCTGCGACAGCCGCTTGATCTCGTCGTACAGGATGCCGGCGGCGCTCCAGGACGGTGAAAAGGTGGAGTGGTACAGGATCACCGGCGGTTCGCGCACCGGATCAGGCTCGTCCTTGAGCTGGCTCATGAACGGGTCGATCTTTGGGAACCCGGTTTCCACCACCGAAAAATGTCCGGTCTTTTGTGCCAGTTCCGAGAACGCAGCGGTATCACGCGGGCCGGTGGTGCAGTACAGGTCGAAGAAGCCACGGATATAGATGTGGCGCGGCTTGCCGGCGTCAAAGCCATGGAAGGTCTCGACCTTCACCCCGGGGAAGAAGTGCGGCACCGCGTTGGACGAGGTGATCACCGCACAGGGGTTCCACGCACGCACCTGCTCAACGCTCAGCAGGGTTTCATCGGCGGTCAGGTCTTCAGCGCCCGGGCCATCGAAAAACCATGCCGCCTCATCACCACGTGCGCGGATCGCCGCCTGCAGCGGGCGGAGGATGGCCAGCGCATAGCGCTCGGACCCGTACAGCAGATAGTGGCGTGGCACGGTGGGGAACTCCTGAATATCCCGGATATGCCGAAATTATCGCATCGCCAGTGGAAGCCGTCGCTGCTAGGCTTTGGCCCGATCCCCCGTGCCAGACCCCGCATGCCCAGCCCAAGCACCGCCCCGCCCGCCCAGCGCCCGCGCCTGTCGGCCTGCATCATCGCCTTCAACGAAGCCGACCGCATTGGCGACTGCCTGGCCTCGCTGGCGTTCTGCGACGAGATCGTGGTGGTCGACTCCTTCTCCAGCGACGCCACCGTCGCCGTGGCCGAAGCCGCTGGCGCCCGCCTGGTGCAACGTGCGTTCACCGGCTTCCGCAGCCAGAAGGCGTTCTGCGTGGAGCAGGCCAGCCACGACTGGGTGCTGTGCCTGGACGCCGATGAGCGGGTCAACCCGGAACTGCGCGCGGCCATCGAGGCCGAGCGTGACGCCGGCTTCAAGCGCGCC
The DNA here is from genome assembly GCF_056759935.1 of Stenotrophomonas sp. STEN035. Classification (NCBI taxonomy): domain Bacteria; kingdom Pseudomonadati; phylum Pseudomonadota; class Gammaproteobacteria; order Lysobacterales; family Lysobacteraceae; genus Stenotrophomonas; species Stenotrophomonas sp. STEN035. The sequence continues at coordinate 17,194 of NZ_JBRRDY010000010.1, read as the reverse complement.
GTCGGCTACCGCTTCGCGCGCTGCTCGGAATACTTCGGCCGTTTCCTGCGCCATGGCACCGCCTATCCGGACCGGGTGCTGCGCCTGTTCGACCGCCGTCACGGCGGCTGGCGCGGCGATCGTGAAATCCACGAAGCCGTCTCGCTGGACGGCCCGGCCGCCCTGCTCAAGGGCGACCTGCTGCACCACCCCTACCGCAGCTTCCTGCAGCTGCTGGACAAGAAGCAGAAATACGCGCGGATGATGGCCGAGCATGAATTCGCCAAGGGCAAGCGTGCCAGCCTGGGCAAACTGATCGTCGCCCCGAGCTGGCGCTTCATCCGCAGCTACGTGGTCAAACGCGGCTTCATGGATGGCTGGCCGGGCCTGATCGAGGCCTTCGTCAGCGCCAATTACGTTCGGCAGAAGACCATCATGCTGTGGCTGCTGCAGAACGGGCAGCCGCTGGTGAACCCTCCCGCAGCAGCCGATCCGTAAGACATGTGCATTTTCTGAACCCAGCCCGGCAGATGACCTGTACATGCCCTCTCGTTCGTTGAAGATGCAGTCCCTCGCCGCTAGAATTATTTGTTCTACCGACTGAGGTTCCGACCTGGTTATCCGGTGGCCGTCCCGCTGTCACTCTCACCTTCCCAGCGGCGTCTCCATGCCCCACCGGTGTGATCCCTACGTGAATCATTTGTCTTCGGCCCAATCCCCCCCGTTGTTGCAGGGGCTCCGTACCCGCTTGCTGACGGCTGGGCAGTGGTGTGCGGTATTCACGTTGTTTGCCGCCCCCGTCAACAAGCCTGCCACCAACATTCTGATTGGACTGAGCCTGCTGTGTTCCCTGACTGGCACGGAGCTGTTTGCACGCTGGCGCGCCGCTCTCCGCGAGCCGGTGGTGATTGGCTTTCTGGTCTGGTTCGGCGTGTTGCTTGCCAGTTCGATACACGCCTGGATCACCTACGACAACCCGGCCTTTCGCGAAGGCTCCATGTGGAGCTGCCTGTATCCGGCCCTGATCGCCAGCCTGCTACGGGATTCGCGCTGGCGCTGGCGCGCGCTTGCCGCCTTTGCGGCGGCAGCCGGTCTGGTGGTGGTGATCTCCTACCTGATGCAATTTGGCCTGGTGCCGCAACGTGCAGTAGCTGACATCCAGCCATCCATGCGCAATACCGTTTTCAAGGAATACACCCAGCAGGGACTGGCCAGCCTGATCCTGATGTCGATGCTGCTGGCCGTAGGCCTGAACAGCCTGGATCGGCGCTGGCGCATCGCTGCACTGGTCGGTGCCGCGATCGTGCTGTGCAATGTGGTCACGCTGATCCAGAGCAGAACCAGCTACATCGTGCTGCTGCCACTGCTGGGGTACTGGATCTACCGCTCGGTTGCCCATCGCCTCAATGGCTGGCGCACGCTGGTCGTCAGCACAGCACTGGTGGCTGTCACCATCTCCACACTGTGGTCGACACCCAGCATCCGCGAACGCATGCTCAGCTCGATCAGCGAAGAAGTTGATGGCTACCTGGTCAGTCAGGAAGCCACCTCCAGCGGAATCCGCCTGTGGCTATGGCAGCAAACCCTGCCCATGATCGCCGATGCACCGGTTTTCGGGCACGGCCTGAACCAGTGGGAACCGCTCTACCTGGAGCAGATGCGCAGCATCCCGGGCTCGGAACCGTTCATCACCGGCCACCCACACCAGGAAGCACTGCTGATCCTGGCCGAGGAAGGAGTGGTCGGCCTGCTGCTTTTTGCCACCTTGTTGCTGGCTTTCGCAGCCTACTCGAGCAAACTGCGTGATCCGCAAAAGGGTATCTTTGTGAGCATCTTCATCATCTATGTCGCCGCCGGCCTGGCAAATGGACTCTGGAGCAACTTCACCCATCGCCATGTCTTCATCCTGTTGATGACCTGCATCCCAATGGGCAGCTTCCCGTGGTACGGCCTCGCTAGAGAACGCGAATCCACATCATGAAGCCCAACACGTCGTTTGATGAGGTGACCATTGTCTGCGTCACCTACAACAGCTCGACTCTGGTGGAGACGATGGCCAACACACTGGCCCCGTTCCCCCATGTCATCATCATCGACAATGGCAGTAGCGACGACACCGCCGCACGCATCAGACTGCATATCCCGCATGCGCATGTAATCACCCGCCGCACCAACGCAGGTTATGGCGGTGCCAACAACCAAGCGATGGCGGCGGTGCAGACGCCGTTCGCATTGCTGCTCAATCCCGATTGTTTCATCGCCCCGGCTGACCTGCAGTGCCTGTTGGACTGTATGCAGCAACACCCCAAGGCCGGCGTGATCGGCCCGCAGAACTGGCGCAGCGAAACAATCCCACAGATATCCCATCGCCAGGCTTTCTTCAGACCCGGCGCGGACAGCTTCTGCACGGTGCCGGACAAGGTCACCGCCGCCGAATGGATCCATGGCTGTTGCCAGCTGCTGCGAACCAGCGCGTTCCGCCAGATCGGCGGCTTTGACGAAGTATTCTTCCTGTACTACGAAGACGACGACCTGTGCCTGCGGATGGCCCAGGCCGGCCATCAGTGCCTGCTGCAGCCAGCGGCTCGCGCCCTCCACAAAGGCGGCGCCTCCTGCGCCCCCAGCATGCGCACCGATTTCATCAAGCGCTTCCACTACGCACGCTCACGTCAGATCGCAATCCGCCGCTATGTAGGCAATGCCGCGGGGCGCATGCATCTAGCCAAGCTGATGACCGCCACGGTGCCTGCCGTGCTCGTGTACAGCCTACTGCTGCGTCGACGGGATGTGATCAAGTGGGCCGCATGGGGAGCGGCGGGATTTTCCGCCGCACTGGGACTGGACGTGGTGCCTGGGCGTGGCAAACCCGGCACAACGCCCACCGACAGCTGGAGCTAGCACCTTTTCCACGCTGGCACACCCCAACTAAGGGCACAGATCGTGGCAGAATGGCGTTGCCAGCCGGGCCCCAAGCCCCAATGCCCGCCCTACCCTTTCCTTTCGAGAGTTCTTCATGCAACGCGTCCTGGTCACAGGTGGTGCGGGGTTTCTTGGTTCCCATTTATGCGATCGGCTGATCCAGCAGGGGCATGATGTCCTGTGCGTGGACAACTACTTCACCGGCAGCAAGCGCAATATCGCGCACCTGCTGAACCGGCCCAATTTCGAGCTGATGCGGCACGACGTCACCTTCCCCCTGTATGTGGAAGTGCAACGCATCTTCAATCTGGCCTGCCCGGCCTCTCCCGTGCATTACCAGCACGATCCGGTCCAGACGACCAAAACCTCGGTGCACGGCGCGATCAACATGCTGGGCTTGGCCAAGCGTGTGAACGCGCGCATCCTGCAAGCGTCAACCAGCGAGGTCTATGGCGATCCGGAAGTGCACCCACAGCAGGAAGGCTATTGGGGCCGGGTCAATCCGATCGGCATCCGCAGCTGCTATGACGAAGGCAAACGCTGCGCCGAAACCTTGTTCTTCGACTACCACCGCCAGCACGCGCTGGACATCAAGGTCGTACGCATTTTCAACACCTACGGCCCGCGCATGCACCCGAACGACGGCCGCGTGGTGAGCAATTTCATCGTGCAGGCCCTGCGCGGCGAAGACATCACCATTTTCGGCGATGGCAGCCAGACACGCAGCTTCTGCTATGTGGATGACCTGATTGAAGCGATGCTGCGGACCATGGACACCGAGCGCGGCTTTACCGGGCCGATCAATATTGGCAACCCCGGCGAGTTCAGCATGTTGGAGTTGGCCGAAATGGTCCTGCGACTGGTCGGCGGTCGCTCGCGCCTGGTGTACCGGCCACTGCCCTCGGACGATCCGCGCCAGCGCCAGCCAGACATCTCCCTGGCCCGTGAGAAGCTGGGTTGGGAGCCCAAGGTCGCACTGGAAGATGGCCTGAAGGAAACCATCGCCTACTTCCGCAAGCTGCTGACCGAGGATCAGGCATGACCACCTTCGCCGTCGTCATCACCAACTACAACTACGCCAACTTCGTCTGCGAGACGATCGATAGCGCACTGGCCCAGACCCGCGCGGCCGCACAGATCCTGGTGGTGGACGACGGCTCGAGCGATGGCTCACCAGAACTGCTGCGCCAGCGCTACGGTGACGATGCCCGGGTGACGTTGTTGTTTGGCGAGAACGAAGGCCAGCTTGCCGCGTTTCAACGCGGCGTGGCCGCTGCCAACGCCGATGTGATCTGCTTCCTGGATGCGGATGACCGCTGGAAGCCGGAATACCTGGAAAAGATCGGCGCGGTGTATGACGCCCGCCGCGATATCGACTTCGTCTTCAGCGACCTGCAGACCTTCGGCATCGACACCCTCGACATCCGCTACGAAGACAGCCAGCAGCCCATCGACCTGGGCTATACCGCCGTAAGCACCTACTTCCTGGTGCCCTGGTATGGCGCCCCCACCTCGGCCCTGAGCCTGCGCCGGGCCTGGGCCGAGAACGTACTCGACCTGCCACACAGTTTCCGCCGCCAGTGGAAGCTCTGTGCCGATGCCTGCGTGGTGCACGGCGCCAGCATCCTAGGCGCACGCAAGTACTACCTGCCCACCGCCTGCGTGGAGTACCGCACCCATGGCAACAACGGCTGGTGGGCCACCCGCCGTGAGCCAACCAACCTGTACCGCAACGGGCTGCGCAATTACGGCATCGTTCGCGTGTACGCAGCACGCAGTGGACTGGACGACGGCTGCTCCAGCCTGGGCAAACACGAGTACCGCACCAAACCCCAGCCCAGCCGCAAAGAACGGCACCGCTATGCCAACATCGCGCTGCGCGGGGATGCGCCTTGGTGGAAGCGCTATGAGAAGGCCATCAGCATTCTCTTCGGACGCAAGCCCAGCCGACGCTGAACAGCACCTCGACCCACGCCAAGCCAATCAGCAGTTACTGGTCCGCCCACGCCAGCGAAGCCGCGAGCTCAGGTTGTGGACAAACCAGCGCACGCTTAAACCGGCACGGTAGGACTCGCGGCTCAACCAGCCAAACAGGCCAACCCTGGGCTTGGCCTTGCGCCCAGCCTGGATCACCGAAGCGAACACATCACCACTGCGCACCACACCAGGCTTGAGGCCAAGGCACTCCACGCCGTGCAGCCAGGCCAGATCCATGTAGTCGTCGACCGGCAACACCCAGTGATCTGCGTGCCGCAGTAGCTTCTCTGCTGCCGATGGCGTCAGGTAGTAGCCCAAGGTGCACAGCGGACTACGCCAGTACCGGTGCAGTACGAAGTCACCGAACCGTACCCATGCCGAACTGGGGCGGTCCGCAGCATGCAGACGGAAATAGCCCACCGACTCCGGCAATGACGGCAGGTCACGCAATACATCCAGGAAGCGCGGGTCGATGGTGATGTCGTCTTCAAGCACGATCATCGGCCGGCTGCTGTCCACACACTGTTGCCACAACAGATAGTGACTGGCCCAGCAGCCGATTTCGCCTGGCCGGAAAGGGCGCCCCTTGCAGGCTAACCGCCGTTTTTCATCTACCTTGGCGAACAAGGGATGCGGGATGCCGCCATTGACCGCCTCCCACATCGTCACTTCGATGCCCAAGGCCGCCGCCTGCCGTTGGATCGAAGCACGCCGATCCGCCGATGCCGGCAGGTTGATGACATATAGAGGCAAATCAGCAGGTAGCCGAGTCATTGCACGAAGCGATCCTGGAAAAGAATCCACACAGGCTCTCCATCCACCAGGAGCCTTCCTGGACACAACAACGAGTCACGATGGTAACCGATCAGCAATTGCCCGCCTCCCTGCCATGGCACCCACCACCAACGCGCCACAGGCGATTGATCTCATCGGCAGCGCAGCCGCCAGCTTGATCCGAGGGACGGAGATCGTCCACTCAGGCCTGCGCCACCTTCACCAGCCGCGCGTAGAAAAAGCCATCACCACCCTGCTCACCCGGCAAGCGCTGGCGATTGCCAGCGTCGTCATGGCCAAAGGTTTCCGGCAACGCCTGCAGCTTCGCATCGGGCGTGCGAACGAGGAAGGCCGCAACCTGCTGACCGTTCTCCTGGCGCAGGATCGAACAGGTCGAGTACAGCAGTACCCCACCCGGGCGCAGCACCGTCCACAGTGCATCCAGCAAGCGCGACTGCAAGGCCGCCAACGCAACGATGTCTTCGGCACGGCGATGCAGCAACACATCAGGCTGGCGGCGGATGATGCCGGTAGCCGAACACGGCGCGTCCAACAGCACTGCGTCAAACGGCTTGCCGTCCCACCAGGCAGCGGTATCGGTGGCATCGACCGCCAACACCTGCGCCTGTGCGCCGACGCCGGTACGTGCAAAGGTTTCACGGATGCGCTGCAGACGCCGTGCATCGACGTCCAAGGCCAGCAACTGCAGGGACGGATCACGCTCCAGCAGATGCGCGGACTTGCCGCCCGGCGCGGCGCAGGCGTCCAGCACCCGTGCACCGAGTGGCGCCTGCAAGGCATCGGCTACCTGCTGTGCTGACAGGTCCTGCACCGACACTGCGCCCTGCGCGAAGCCAGGCAAGCCGCTCACCGGTACCGCAACCGGCAGGCGCACGGCGTCGGCCGACAAGGGCTCGGCGACGGCTTCAATGCCAGCCTCGGCCAACAAGCCCAGATACGCATCACGCGCATGCTGCTGGCGGTTCACCCGCAGCCACATCGGTGCCGGCTGCAGACTTTGCGCGATGATCTCCGCAGCCTGCTCCGGCCAGTCGCGCTGCACCTGGGCCAGTAGCCATTGTGGCCACGCATCTTCAGCGCGCGCCTCGGCAAAGCCTTCGCGCTGGGCGCGACGCAGCAGGGCGTTGACCATGCCGGCCTGTCGCTCACGGCCCAGTGCACGCGCCGCCTCCACCGTCGCCGACAGCGCAGCATGGGCAGGCAGCTGCAATACATCCAGCTGCGCGAAGCCGGCCATCAGCAACGCACGCAGATCACTGTCACGTGCGCCGAGCGGCTTCTGCAGCCACTGCCGCAGCGCCTGGTCATAGACCACACGACGGCGCAGCGCGGCGAAACAGATGGCTTCCAGCAGCGCACGGTCGCGGCTGTCGTCGAGCTTGGGCAGGGCTGCACCGAGTTCGGCTTTCAGCGAGCGGCCCTTGCCGATCACTGCCGCCAGCACCTTGGCCGCCAATGCGCGGGTCTGCACGCCAGGCTGTGCCGCCGCGGATTTACCCCACGGGGAGGAAGTAGCCGCCGTCATCGCTTCAGCCCTCGATCCGCAGATCGCGGCGCGCGTTCAGATAATCGGCAGCGGTAATCGCCTTGCCACCTTCGCGCTGCACCACGCGCAGGCGCAACGCGCCCTGCCCGCAGGCGATATCGATACCTTCACGGGCAGCACCGATCACCGTGCCCGGTGACTGACCACGGTTGTCCTCAATGGCTACCGCGCCGTGGATGCGCACGCGCTCGCCAGCCAAGCTGGCCTCGGCCACCGGCCACGGATTGAAGGCGCGCACACGGCGCGCCAGCGCGGCCGCCGGCTCGGCCCAATCGAGCTTGGCCTCGGCCTTGTCCAGCTTGTGTGCGTAGGTGACGCCGGCTTCCGGCTGACGCTGCGGCACCGGCTTGAGGCCGGCGCGCAACAAGCCAAGGCCATCAGACAGCACCTGCGCACCCATCTGTGCCAGACGATCATGCAACTGACCGCCGGTATCGGTATCGCTGATCGGGGTGTGCTGGCGCAGCAGCACCGGTCCGGTATCCAGACCCGCTTCCATCTGCATCAGGCAGACGCCGGTTTCGGCATCGCCAGCCTCGATCGCGCGCTGGATCGGTGCGGCGCCGCGCCAGCGCGGCAACAGTGAGGCATGCACGTTCCAGCAACCGTGGGTCGGGATGGCCAGCACCGCTTTGGGCAGGATCAGTCCGTAGGCAACCACGATCATCAGATCCGGCTGCAGCTCGCGCAGCTGCTGCTGGGCTTCGGGCGTCTTCAGGCTTTCCGGCTGAAACACCGGGATACCGCGCGCGATCGCGTCAAGCTTCACCGGCGACGGCATCATGCCCCGACCGCGACCGGCCGGGCGATCCGGCTGGGTGTAGACCGCCACAACTTCATGCTGGCGCGCAGCGGCGCCCAAGGAAGCAACGGCGAATTCCGGCGTACCGGCGAAGATGATTTTCATTGGGCGGGGATTCGCTAGTCGGGATCCGGGATTGGCAAAAGCGGCCCAACGGCGGCCGCCACCGATCGCGAATCGAAAAAAAGAATGTGCCGATCAGGGATCCAGAACAGAGAGCCGCGACAGCTGAGAGGTACGGCACAGTCTGCGCCTGCCAATCCCCGATCCCGGCTCCCCGATCCCGACCTCAAATCAAGCTACGTGCTTGCGCGACTTGGCCAGCTTCTTGCGCACCATCTCGCGCTTGAGCGGCGACAGATAGTCGATGAACAGCTTGCCGTCCAGGTGATCCATCTCGTGCTGTATGCAGGTGGCCAGCAGCTCCTCGGCAGCCAGTTCCTGCTGCTTGCCCTCACGGTCAAGGTAGCGCACCACGATGGAATCGGCGCGGGTGACATCAGCATAGATGCCCGGCACCGACAGACAGCCTTCCTGATAGACACGGCCGCCTTCACTGGCGCTGACGATCTGCGGGTTGATGAACACCTGCGGCTCGTTGTGCTCTTCGCTGACGTCGATGACCATGAAACGCTTATGCACATCCACTTGGCTGGCGGCCAAGCCGATGCCAGGGGCGTCATACATGGTCTGCAGCATGTCGTCGAGCAGCTGCTGGAAGGCCGGCGTGGTCACTTCGGCCGCCTCGACAAGGGCCGCCTTGGTGCGCAGGCGCGGGTCTGGGAACTCAAGAATAGGCAGGAGGGCCATGGCAATACCAATCTGGGATGCCGCTTATTTCGGCAAGATGTCCCAATTCTACCGCTTGCGCTTGCCCGGCGCCCCCGTTTCTGCAATATAGTGCGACAACCTGTTGGGGAATCAGGCAGATCGCAACCATGTTGAAACAAATACGTACGGTCGCCGCCGTGGCGATGCTGACCGTCACGACCTATGCCGTGGCCGTCGAAATGAACGGTACCCACCCTGACACCTACGTGGTGCGCAAGGGCGATACGTTGTGGGACATATCGGCACGTTTCCTGAAGAAGCCGTGGCTTTGGCCGGAAATCTGGCAGGCCAACCCGCAGGTCAAGAACCCGCACCTGATCTATCCGGGTGACGTTCTGAGCCTGGCTTATCTGGACCGGGTGACGGCCCAGGCGGGCCCGCGTCAGGAGGCACCGATCACCGGCGTACCGCTGGCGGACGTTGAGCCCTTCCTTAAGAACCTGAACGTAGTAGACAGTTTCGAGGACCTGCCCTATGTGGTCGGCCTGGAAGACAACCGTCTGCGCGCCAGCGCCGGACAGAAGGCATACGTTGCAGGCCTGGAGAACGCCCAACCCGGGCAGCGCTACATGGTGCTGCGCCCGACTGTACGGTTTGCCCAGCCCAAGCCCACCGAGGATCTGGACAGTCGCGGCAAGGTCACACCGGGCAGCGGAAACATCTGGAGCAACTATGTTGCCTCCAATGACCGCAACGAGTTCCTTGGTTATGAGCTGGCCAAGGTCAACGTCGGCACCCTTACCCAGGTTGCAAGCGGCAACGTCCAAGCATCCACCCTGCAGCTGGAAGACAGCGGCAGTGAAGTGCGCAGGGGCGACCGCCTGATGCCGGTGCAGGTCAATCCGTATGACCTGCAGTTCGTTCCGCACGCCCCGGCCAACGCCGTGGCACCGGGCCAGCTGCGCGTGCTTGCAGTTACCGACACCTTCACCAGCGGCGGCCCGCGCGACGTGATCGCCATCTCCGGCGGCGCGCGCGAAGGCATCAACAACGGCACGGTGTTCTCTGTCTGGCGCAGCGGCAGTCACGTTACCAACCTTATGCAGCACCCGGGCTCTTCGCGCGCCGACGATGCACTGAAAGCCGGCACCGGCCGGGTCAGCCTGCCTGACGAATATGCGGCGCATGCAATGGTGTTCCGCACCTTCGACAAGGTCAGCTATGCGTTGATCATGGAAGGCAGCAAGCCGACTCGCCTTGGCTATGAGCTGAAGCACCCGGACGCGCAGTAAACCGCCTGCGGCCTAGCCTTACGATGCAAGACAACGGCGCCTGAGGGCGCCGTTGTTGCTTGTCGCGGCAGGCTTGGCCATGCCTCGCTTGAAGCCCGCCGATACACCCGCCCCGCCCTGCTACCTTGCCCTGCTGACCTTGGCGCTGGCCGGAGGCCCACTACAGACATTGCGCCGCCTGCTCGATCAGCATGGCAGCAGCGCGAACGCTTTGGCTGCTGGCCCCAGCGGCTGGCAAGCGGCTGGCTGCACACCAGCGCAACGCCAGGCACTGGCAAAGCCCGATGCAGATACCTGGGCGCGCGCCATTGCCTGGCTGGAAGTCGATAGCCATCACCTGATCGGCTGGGGTGATCCGGACTATCCACCACTATTGCGCGACAGCCCGAATCCCCCGCTGGCACTGTTCATTGCCGGCGACCCGGCGCGCCTGTGGCAACCGGCGATCGCCATCGTCGGCAGTCGCATGCCCAGTGCCAGCGGCCGCGACATCGCCCGCGATTTTGCCACCGCACTGGCCGGTCACGGCCTCACCATCGCCAGTGGCCTGGCCGCCGGCATCGATGCTGCCGCGCACCGGGCAACACTTGCCTGCAAGGGCGGTACCTATGCGGTAATCGGCACCGGCCCGGACCTGGCCTACCCGCGCCATCATCGCCAGTTGCAGGCGCAGATCGCCGCCGAAGGCGCGGTAGTCAGCGAATATCCACCTGGCACCGCCCCGCGCAGTGGTCAGTTCCCGGCCCGCAACCGCCTGCTGGCTGCACTGGCGCTGGGCACCGTGGTCATCGAAGCCGCTGAACGCTCCGGCGCACTGATTACCGCCCGCCTGGCCAGCGAGGCCGGGCGCGAGATATTTGCCGTGCCCGGCTCCATCCACAATCCCATGGCGCGCGGCTGCCACCGGCTGATACGCGAAGGTGCAACCTTGGTGACACACAGTGCCGACATTCTTGAAGGCGTGGCCAATCTGGCCGGCGAACTGGCCTGCGCCTTGCAAACCCGGCTTCAGACCCCCATCTCCCCTGTACCGTCCGGCCAGCACCCGGCCGTCACGCCACCGGGCCCAGACTACCAGCGATTGTGGGATGCCTTGGGTTATGACCCAACCGGTATGGATTTACTGATCGAGCGCACTGGATTGACGGCCGCCAGCCTGTCCTCCATGCTGCTGCTCATGGAATTGGAAGGCAAGGTGTCGTCGGCGCACGGCCGCTACACCCGCACCTGAAGGTTTCTTCACCTCCACAGCGCCAATGGCGCAGGCCGAGGGGCAATGAAAGAGAGCATCCTGGACGTCCTGTTGTACCTGTTTGAACACTATTTCAGCGAAGACGCTGATCTCATCCGAGACCGCGACTCGCTACAGAACGGCCTGATCCAGGCCGGTTTCAGTCCCGCCGAAATCAACAAGGCCTTCGATTGGCTCGATGCCTTGGCCGAACAACGCCCAGCCGTGGCCCAGCCACGCGTTGACGGGCCGGTACGCGTATTCCACGGCCCCGAGCTCGACAAGCTGGACGTGGAAGGCCGCGGTTTCCTGCTGTTCCTGGAACAACAACGCGTGCTCGACGCCGACCAGCGCGAACTGGTGCTGGACCGCGCCATGGCCCTGGACCAGGACGAGCTGGACCTGGACGACCTGAAATGGGTGGTGCTGATGGTGCTGTTCAACCAGCCCGGCGCGGAAGCTGCCTATGCCTGGATGGAAACCCAGATGTTCGTCGACGAACCCGAACCCCTGCACTGAGCCCAACACCGGCGTGCAGGGATGCATAAGGACACCACCTACGTGAGCCAATGGTTCTACGCCGAGGGCAACCGCGAACGTCGCGGCCCGATCACCGATGACGACATCGTCGAGCTGTTCCAGTCCCGCCGCATCGACGGCGACACATTGGTCTGGCGCGAAGGCGCCGGCGACTGGCGCCCGCTGCGTGATTTCGCCCGCGAGCTCGGCCTGGACACGGCGCAGACGGCCTCGACGACGGCGCCAACCGGCCCGCCATCACTGCCTCTGGGGCTGCAAACCATCCACACGACCCCTGCCGCGGCTCCCCGCCAGGGCCTGTCCGGCTGCGCGATCGCCGGCATCATCGCCGCCGTGGTCGGGGTGATCCTGATAGCCATCCTTGGCATCCTGGCGGCCATCGCCCTGCCCGCTTACCAGGACTATGTGATGCGTTCCAAGGTCACCATGGCAAATGGGCAAATGATTGCCCTGAAGCAGCAGGTGAGCGAGTTTGTCGCCACCAACGAACGCTGCCCGATCAATGATGACGAAGGCTTTGGCAGCCCGGACAGCTATGCTGAGGGCGATGTCGCCGAGATCAATATTGGCCGCTTCGAGAACGGGCATTGCGGGCTGGAAGCACGTCTGCATATCCCGAAGCACACCCAACTTGACGGCAAAAGCATCTGGCTCGACTACGATATGCAGGCCGACACTTGGGAATGCAGTTCCGATGTCGAGGACAAATACCTGCCAATCAGCTGTCGCGGCTGATTGGTAGCGGTCAGAACTTTTACGGGGAAAACGATGAGCCAGTGGTACTACGCTGATGCCCAGCGCGAGCGGCATGGTCCGATTGAAGCGGACGCCCTCCGCGAAAAATTCCGCGCAGGCGAGATCGACCTGGGCACCTTGGTGTGGCGTGAAGGCATGCAGCAGTGGCAGGCGCTTTCAACGGTGACCGACGAACTGCAGTTGCTGGCGCAGGCCACCAACACTGGTATCGACCTGCGCAAGGACTATGCGGCCATTGAAAGTGGCGAGACCCTGGTTGCGCCTGCCACTGCAGCCGACGCCCCGACATCTGCAGGCACCGATGCCCACTCCCCTTATGCCGCACCTGCCAGCCGTCCGCAGGATGTCGACCCCGCTGCCGTACAGGGCGGGCTGGTGGTGCAGGCCGGCTTCTGGAAGCGTGTAGCCGCGTACTTCATCGACTACGTGATCATGACCGTGTTCACCTACATCGTGCTGATTCCGCTGAGCATCCTCGGCGCGATTGTAGGCGGCGCGTCCGGCAGCGCGGACTCCGCCGCTGGCTCGATTGGCATGTTCCTGACCCTGGGTATCGGCTACCTGATCATCTTCGCCGGCAACCTGATGTATCCGGCATGGATGCACTCGTCCAAGTACCAGGCCACACTGGGCAAGATGGCAGTAGGTATCAAGGTGGTGCGCAGCAACGGCGAGCGTCTGACCCTGGGCCGCGCGGTTGGCCGCTTCTTCGCCTACATCCTGAGCAGCATCACCCTGTGTATCGGCTTTGTGATGGCCGCCTTCACCGAGCGCAAGCAGGCCCTGCACGACATCATCTGCGACACCCTGGTGGTGGACAAGTACGCGTTCACCGATCACCCGGAGTGGCAGCAGCAGGGCCTGGGCACGGTCACCATCGTGATCCTGTCGATAGCTGGCCTGGGCTTGCTTTGCCTGATCGGGCTGTTCGTGCTTATCGGTGTTGCCGCAGCAGGCTTCAACTGACAAATTGCCGGGGGCGGCTTGACACAGCCCCCTCTGGCATGATTCCTCTAATAAGGAACAAAGCTGAACGCCCGGGCCGCAACCCGGGCGTCGGCTTATGCACAACCCAAACATCGGCTTCACTATCGTCCCGGTTTAAGCCACCCTAGCGCCCCCACAAGGGCGTTCCGCCCCAAGAATGTACTGACATGCCCAAGCACCTGCTCATCGTCGAATCACCGGCCAAGGCCAAGACGATCAATAAATACCTCGGCAAGGACTACACGGTCCTGGCCTCGTATGGGCATGTGCGCGACCTGGTCCCCAAGGAAGGCGCGGTTGATCCCGAGAACGGGTTCGCCATGCGTTACGACCTGATCGAAAAGAACGAAAAGCACGTCGAAGCCATCGCCAAAGCCGCAAAGGGCGCCGATGACATCCTGCTGGCGACCGACCCGGATCGCGAGGGTGAAGCAATCAGCTGGCATATCGCCGAGATCCTGAAGCAGCGCGGCCTGTCCGATGGCAAGCCGATGCAGCGCGTGGTGTTCACCGAAATCACCCCGCGCGCGATCAAGGAAGCGATTGCCCAGCCGCGCGAAATCGCCTCGGACCTGGTCGATGCCCAGCAAGCCCGTCGAGCACTCGATTACCTGGTTGGCTTCAACCTGTCGCCGGTGTTGTGGCGCAAGGTGCAGCGCGGCCTGTCCGCCGGCCGTGTGCAGAGCCCGGCACTGCGCATGATCGTCGAGCGCGAGGAAGAGATCGAAGCCTTCATCTCGCGCGAGTACTGGAGCATCGAGGCCGCCTGCGCGCATCCATCGCAGCACTTCAACGCGCGCCTGATCAAGCTGGACGGGCAGAAGTTCGAGCAGTTCACCATCACTGATGGCGACACCGCCGAGGCCGCGCGCCTGCGCATCCAGCAGGCCGCGCAGGGTGCGTTGCACGTCACCGACGTCGCCAGCAAGGAACGCAAGCGCCGCCCGGCCGCACCGTTCACCACCTCCACGCTGCAGCAGGAAGCCTCGCGCAAGCTCGGCTTCACCACCCGCAAGACCATGCAGGTGGCTCAGAAGCTCTATGAAGGTGTGAACATCGGCGACGAAGGCACGGTCGGCCTGATCTCGTATATGCGTACCGACTCGGTGAGCCTGTCGCAGGACGCACTGGCCGAGATCCGCGACGTGATCGCCCGCGATTACGGCATCAGCTCGCTGCCGGACAAGCCCAATACCTACACCACCAAATCCAAGAACGCGCAGGAAGCCCACGAAGCCGTGCGCCCGACCTCCGCGCTGCGTACCCCGGCACAGGTGGGCAAGTACCTCACCGATGACGAGCGCAAGCTGTATGAGTTGATCTGGAAGCGCGCCGTCGCCTGCCAGATGATTCCGGCCACCTTGAACACCGTCAGCGTCGACCTGTCGGCCGGCAGCGAGCACGTGTTCCGCGCCAGCGGCACCACCGTGGTGGTGCCCGGCTTCCTTGCCGTGTACGAGGAAGGCAAGGACAGCAAGAGCGCCGAGGACGAGGACGAAGGCCGCAAGCTGCCGCTGATGAAGCCCGGCGACCGCGTGCCGCTGGACCGCATCGTCGCCGACCAGCACTTCACCCAGCCGCCGCCGCGCTACACCGAAGCGGCACTGGTCAAGGCGCTTGAGGAATACGGCATCGGCCGTCCGTCCACCTACGCTTCGATCATCCAGACCCTGTTGTTCCGCAAGTACACCGAGATGGAAGGCCGCAGCTTCAAGCCGACCGACGTCGGCCGCGCGGTGAGCAAGTTCCTGTCCAGTCACTTCACCCAGTACGTCGACTACGACTTCACCGCCAAGCTCGAGGACGAGCTGGATGCGGTGTCGCGTGGCGAGGAAGAGTGGATACCGCTGATGGAGCGCTTCTGGGGCCCGTTCAAGGAACTGGTCACCGACAAGAGCGAATCGCTGGACCGCACCGATGCCGGCAGCGCGCGCGTGCTCGGCCCGGACCCGGTCAGCGGCAAGGACGTCACCGCACGTATCGGCCGCTTCGGCCCGATGGTGCAGATCGGCACCGTTGAAGACGAAGAGAAGCCCAAGTTCGCCTCGCTGCAGCCGGGCCAGAGCATCTACTCGATCTCGCTGGACGAGGCGCTGAAGCTGTTCGACATGCCGCGCAAGCTCGGTGCCGACGCCAATGGCGAGGAAGTCACCGTCGGCATTGGCCGCTTCGGCCCGTTCGCCAAGCGCGGCAGCACCTATGCCTCGCTGACCAAGGAAGACGATCCGTACAAGATCGACCTGGCCCGCGCCGTGTTCCTGATCGAAGAGAAGGAAGAAATCGCGCGTAACCGCATCATCAAGGAGTTCGAAGGCTCGGACATCCAGGTGTTGAACGGTCGCTTCGGCCCGTACATCAGCGACGGCAAGATGAACGGCAAGATCCCCAAGGACCGCGAGCCCGCCTCGCTGACCCTGGCCGAAGTCGAGCAGCTGATGGCTGAGACCGGCAAGCCGGTGCGCAAGGGCTTCGGCAAGAAGGCCGCCAAGAAGACCACGGTCAAGAAGGAAGCCGCACCGAAGAAGGCCGCCGCAAAGAAAGCCCCGGCCAAGAAGGCCGCAACCAAGAAAGCCGCGACCAAAAAAACCGCGGCGAAGAAGGCAACCAAGAAAACCGTCGCCAAGAAGGCAGTGAAGAAGTCGGCCGCCGACGACGCACCGCCGTTCTGACCAGCACCTCCTTCTCCCTTCGGGAGAAGGTGTCCGAAGGACGGATGAGGGTAGGCTTTGCTCCTGAAGCCGGTTGAATGCAGCTTCCGCTTTCCAACCATCCCCTCCCCCACCAACAAGCGGATAATCAGCACCACCCGCAGCAGGCCGCCCACCGGGCGGCCTTTGCTTTGCGTCCCTTTCGCGGACCCGCGCAAACATGCGCGCGGCCCTCCAACGGTGCTGACCATGCTCGAACTCGACCTGTACAGCGTCGTCCCGGCCCTCAAGGCAGGCGGCGTGATCGCCTACCCGACCGAAGCGGTCTGGGGCCTGGGCTGTGATCCCTCCAACGAAACTGCCGTGATGACGCTGCTGGTGCTGAAACAGCGCCCGGTCGAGAAAGGCATGATCCTGATCGCCGCCAGCCCGGCGCAGCTGGATGGCTGGGTGCAGCTGGATGCCTTGGCCGATGATCGCAGGCAGGAGGTGCTGGACAGCTGGCCCGGTGCCAACACCTGGATCGTCCCGGCCGGCCCCAAAGCCCCGAGTTGGATCACCGGTGAACACACCGGCATCGCCGTGCGGGTCAGCGCGCATCCGTTGGTACAGGCCCTGTGCGAGGCCTGGGGCGGCCCGCTGGTATCGACCAGTGCCAACCTCGCCGGCGAGCCCCCGGCGCGCTCCCGCGAGCAGCTGGACCCTGCACTGCTGGCCCTGCTGGATGGTCTGCTGGACGGCGCCACCGGTGGCCTGGCCCAGCCTACCCGCATCCGCGTGGCAGCCACCGGCGAAGTCCTGCGCGACTGAGCGCCAAGCGCATCACCTGTAGTGGGGGGGGGGGGGGGGGGGGGGGGGGGGGGGGGGGGGGGCGGGGGGGCGGGGCGGGGGGGCGCGGGGGCGGGGGTCTCCGGCGCGCGCGGGGGGGCGTGGCGGGGGGGGGGAGGGGCG